>CAIVXP010000347.1 GCA_903909905.1 Akkermansiaceae bacterium | reverse complement strand
GCGCGAGTGGGGCCTGGCTCGCGTTATTACGAAATGGCACGACGAATGGGGGCTGAGTTGAGCAGGCTGGGTTTCACGGTGATGACCGGTGGCGGGCCGGGAATCATGCAGGCCGGCAACCAGGGAGCTTACGAAGCGGGCGGGCGCTCAATTGGTGTGAACATTGAGCTTCCCTTTGAACAACATCTCAATCCCTATGTGCATCGTTCGCTGACCATGCGGCATTTCTTCACGCGCAAGGTTGTGTTGGTGAAATATTCCTATGCATTCATCGTCATGCCTGGTGGTGCCGGAACCTTGGATGAAATGTTTGAAACCATGACCTTGGTCCAGACCGGTAAGCTCAAGGGATTTCCGATCATCCTCATGGGCAAGGATTACTGGAAGCCGTTGATGGACTTTGTTTATCGAATGGCGGATGAAGGGATGATTAGCCCCGAGGATCCGGAATTGATTTTTTTCACTGATGATGTCGAGGATGCCGTGGCCCATCTACAGCGCCATGCGGTGAGGCAGTTTGGTTTGCGACGCAAGCCGATGCCCAAGGCGATTCGCATCCTTGGAGAGAAGCCGATGCCGTGAAGCCTTAGGAATTTGGCAGGAAATATCCGCGTTGTTTGGTTGATATTTCCATGCCGATTTTTTCCATCACGGCGAGCATGTCCTCCCAGAGCATGCGTTTTATGGAGAGGTTTTCCCCTGTTTGCAGCAGGTAGCTCGGGTGGTATGTGACGCGTAGCGGTATGCCTTCAAATTCATGCCAGCGGCCGCGCTCCGATGCCACGGTGGAGTCCGTTCCAAGAAGCGCTTCAAGGGCGGTGGCTCCAAGCGCGACGATGCATTGGGGTGCGACAATGCGAATTTCCTCGCGGATCACTGGGATGAACGCTGCCACTTCCTCGGCGTTTGGTTTTCGGTTGTTGGTGGTCTGACGTGCCGTGGCGGGGCGAAACTTGACGATGTTGGTGGCATAGGTTTCGTCGCGCTTCAGGCCCATGGCTTCGAATATTTGGTCGAGTTTTTTGCCAGCCGGTCCGACAAAAGGGCAGAGCGCTTTTTCTTCCTCATGGCCGGGAGCTTCACCGATCAGCATGAGTTTGCTCTCGGGGTTACCGGAAGAGAAGACCATCGTTTTGCGCAGGCTTTGGGGGAAATCGCCAGAGGGCCAAGCGCGCACTTGTTGCTCGAGTTGCGCCAATTGCTCCGATTTTGGCAGCGTTGGTGAAATGGCTGTGAGCCCGAAAGCATGCGCATTGATCGCTTCGCGTTTGGTGAGCGACTGGGGATTTTGTGTTGCGGTGGCGGGGGGCTTGGATGTTGTCGGATTGGATTTGGGCGCTGACTTTGAGCTGTTGGCCAGATTTCGAAGTGCCTGTCTGGCATCTTCGTCGAGCAGGACATGGCTGAGCCCTTTGGCCTTCTGCGATTCGAGGTATTTCACAAGCTGTCTCATGAGCCCAGTATTGGATGGGCTATGATACTCGTTTGTGGTCGGCATGGATGGATCAGACATGATGAGTCATGCGTTTTGCATTTTGGCCTGCCGCTCGGCAATCGCCCATGCGTTCTCAGGAACGAGTTCACGCCAATGGGGATCATTGGCAAGGATCATTCGGCAAACATCACGGCCAGTGTGGGCGAGCAATGATTCGTTGTCGCAGGGAATTCCACGAATGCGGCCGTTTTCGACAAAGTGGCGGTAAAGGTGCTTGCTGTTTTCCGGTGGATGAAAATTTTCGGCAGTAACCAGTTCACCGGTTTTGCGATTTTTCCAAGGAAAGACTTCGAGCGTGACTCCCTTTTTGAACAGGCGGCCGAATGACTCCAGCAATCCCCCGGCAAGACCTTCGGACCACTTTGATTTGAAAAGTTCGTTAAGGAGTCCGATGCTGAGAATGATGCCAACGGGGCTATCCGTGCAACGGTTGAGAAAAGCGGCGATGCGGTGGAATTCCGCGCAGCGGGAGACCAGAACTGTTTTGCCGAGGCGTTGTAGTGCGTCTGCGCGATCGATGAAATCTAAAGGTTCGAGTCCTGGGCCGCGCAAGAGGTTGTGCATGGATATTTCGCAGAGTTCGACTTCGCGTCCCTGTTGTTCCGGTGGTAGTGAGCGTGAAAATTGCTCTCTGGCTCGTCGAAGCATTTCCAGATGAATGTTCATCACCGGGTTGAAGCTGCCGCGAAGTAGTAGTACCGGCTTGTGATATAGCGCTTCGGCGGGTTGGACCACTTCGCCATCCGGCAAGAACATCGTGGCATCGGTGAGTCCGCTTTGCACCAACTGCAATGCGCAGAGTCGATTGTCGAAAAAGCTGTAACCATGGCCGGTGAATTTCAACAGATCGATTTCCACCCTGCCCGGATTGAGGTTGTCGGTGAGTGACTCCGCAAATTCCCTCAGGTGTCCACGGTGACGGTAAGCCGCATAGATGAGGTTGAGGCCCACGGTCCCGAGTGCCTCCATCTGGTCGATTGAGCGTTGGTCGAGTAGTCTGATGTGAATGACGATGTCGGACGGTGGATCGCCGGGCTTGATTTGAAAGCGAATGCCTAACCAGCCGTGGCATTCCCCCGAGTCGCGGTATCCTCGGGCGCGCACCGTGTTGCAAAATGAAAAGAAGGTGGTGTCGGGGCCGCGCTTTGCGGCCAATCGCTCCAACAGAATGCCGTATTCGTGATTGAGCATTGAGGTGAGCCGGGTTGCGGACACATAGCGTTCGCATTTGCCGTAGATCTCGTCGCTCATCGTCATGTCGTAGGCCGAGATTGTCTTGGCCACGAGCCCGGCAGTTCCTGATGCTCGGAAAAACCAGTTCGCAGTTTCCTGCCCGGCGCCGATTTCCGCCAGCGTGCCGTAGATTTTCGGATCGAGATTTAGTTCGAGTGCCTTGTCGTACGAGGTAGGTGTCATGGCGAGGGGGTATCAAGGGTGACCCAGCCGTCCGAGACGATGCGCTCGATGATGACTTGGTTGTTGGATGTGGAATTCAGTGGGAACTTTAGCGAGAGGGTTATAAACCTGTCTGATGACTTTTGAGTGCCCGCAAGTTCGGGCTCCAAAGCCGAGTCGCGTTCAATGTATCCGTAGATCTGATGTTTTTCGTCGCGTGATAAAAGCGTGTATGATTTCCATTTCGATTCGTTTGAAAAATCGAAGTTGTAGTAATTCGTGTCGTTGAGTTTGACCCTGAAAATTTTACCTTCGGCGGGACGGGTCGACATGAATTCCTGCCAGCTCATTTCGCACCAACCCTCCCAACTTTCCCAGTCGATCTGCATGCCTTCGGGCGTGATGATAAAGACGATTAACCGTTCATCAAATTCGTTGGTGCGAATAGTGGTTGATATCAGATTGCCGGATTGCCTAATTTGCTCCGACGGATTAAATTTTTGCAACCCGCCCAAGTTGATCCGCCCGTCAGGGTGGAGCTTCATGATGCGGGGGATGGACACTTCGGGATGTCGAATGAGGCCTCTGAGTTCTTCAACGGTTTGAGCTGAAAGAAATTTTCGAGCTAGATTTTCAGCCTCATTGGTGGTCGGAGAATTTTCTTCGAGGTGTGGGGTCTCCGTATCGGGCTTGCTTAACTTGCTGGCAGAGCTGGGCGCTGGCTCTATGACTTTGACAGAGGTGTTTGGTGTAGCGCTAGGAGCATTCTCGTGCTTGTCAGTGCCGAGAATGAAAACCGAAAGCCATGCCAGTAGGCAAATTGATAAGACAAGGCCGACGATAAGCATCGGCATGTGATTGTGTTTGCGCTGGCCTTTTCGTACGAGCTTAGGAATTTTTTCATTTTTCCACGAATTTTGGCCATGCCGCTGTGGGTTCTTGCTGCGCTTGCGGATTTTCTTTTCTGGCACGCCCTTAAGGTCGCGCTTGTCGGGCATGAAGGCGAATTCCGTGGAATTTGGCTCGGGTATCTGCAGCACTTGCAGGCACGCTGGGCATGCGACGCCCTGTTCCCGATCATTGTCTGGGTATTTGAAAACAAGTCGGCATGCCGGGCAGACATAGGCACTCCAGAGGCGGCGGTTTTCCATGGTTTCCGTCACGACTTAGAGCATGATTCATGCCGTGATTCACTGCAAGCTCCGTACGGGCGGAGGCTTGCGAATTCCAAGGCTTGAACAAAGGAACGGCAACAGCGACAAAAGGTGCGGATGACTGGCAAATTTGACCAACGAATCGAGCGAAAGGGCACGGGTTGCATCAAATACGATCGCAGGCCGGAGTTGGATCCGTTTTGGGTGGCGGACATGGATTTTGCCTCCGCGCCTCCGATTCTGGAAGCATTGCACCGGCGCGTGGACCATGGCGTCTTCGGTTACGCGCAGTCGCATGATGGGCTAAACGAGGCGGTGCTCGCTTATCTGCGTGAGAAGCGGGGCGTTGAATTTCCGCTCGAGCACATTGTTCATTTGGGCGGCTTGGTGCCGGCTTTGTCACTGGCAGTGAGGGCGTTCTGCAATGGCGGGGCGGTGATGACCTGCACACCGGTGTACCCGCCGTTTGTGGGGGTGCACCAAGATTCCGGGTCGAGACTGGTCACCATTGATCATGTGATGACCGATCTGGGTTGGGGCTTTGATTGGGATGCGATGGAGCGTGCGGTGACGCCTGATCTTAGGGTGTTCCTGTTATGCAATCCGCAGAACCCGCTGGGCCGCGTTTTCACGCGAGGCGAAATCGAGCGACTAGCGGAATTTTGTGAGCGCCACGACTTGGTTTTGGTTTCGGACGAGATCCACTGCGATTTGATTTTTGATGAAAAGGCGACGCCGCATGTTTCGGCGCTGAATTTGCCGGAAAAATTCCATTCGCGCGTCATCGCGCTTTTATCGCCAAGCAAGACATGGAACATCGCGGGTCTTGGATATGCCTTCGCGGTTGTGCCGGACGATTCGCTGCGCCGGCGTTTTTCTGCGGCACGCGGTCACACGCTGGCAGAGATCAACGCACTTTCATACTACGCGGCAGAGGCGGCCTATCGTCACGGTGAATCATGGCGGGTTGAGCTCGTGGAATACCTTCGGGGGAATCGCGACGCGCTGGTGGATTTTATCAACCGTCGCTGCCCGACTTTGAAAGTTGCGGCGGGTGAGGCGACCTATCTGGCGTGGATCGATGCGCGCGGCATGGGGGTGGAAAATCCGGCAAAGCATTTTGAAGAAAGGGCGGGTTTGTTCCTTTCCGACGGAGCGTTTTTCGGTTGGCCCGGATTTGTGCGGTTCAATTTCGGTTGTCCGCGCGAGAGGATGATGGAGGGGCTTGAAAAAATGGCCAAAGCCCTGTGAACGCGGTGAGAGAAAATTCGCGATCCGGCGATACGATGCGTGAGCTGTTGGAGTCGGCGCTCGCCCGCAGGACCGCGATATTGGGAGCCGATACCGATGCGGTGAGATTGGTGGATGGCGAAGGCGATTCTTTGCCAAATATTTGTCTCGAAGCTTTTGCAGGTCGTTGGCTCTTGTCTTCATCGAGCGATCGGATCCCGCCAGCGTTGGGTGAATGGTTGCGCGATCGGAATGTGGCGGTCTATGCCAAGCGGCTCGACATGCACGCCAAGGAATCGCCCGCGTGGGTTTGCGGGGCGCGCTGTGACGAACCGTTTTTGATTCGTGAAAACGGGCTGAAATTTGAAATTTCATTTCAGTCGGGATACTCGCAGGGGATTTTTTTGGATCAGCGTGACAATCGTTCGGAGCTTC
>CAIVXP010000346.1 GCA_903909905.1 Akkermansiaceae bacterium | reverse complement strand
GGGATGGAAACCGAAACGGTCTGATAGCCCTTTTGGTGATGGGCTTTTTCGAGCGACTGGCGGGCTTGTTCGACATCGTCTGGAGTGCGGCCCGGGCCGAGGTAGGGGTAGACCGCTTCTTCGATTTCGAGTCGGGTCAATTTCTTAGCGCCCTCGACTTTGTACTGGCGTATGTAGAACGATAGGCTATCGGCATAGGTGCTTGCCGTGCTTGCCGATAGAGCAATGATGCATGTGGCTGAGAAAAGAACGGACTTCATCGAAGAAGTCCGTACAGTTGATCTTTTCCTGTTTTTAAAAATTGGCATCAAGCGTTCCCTCGGGAACAGCGCGAAACTAGATGTGATGCTGGAATTCGCTCAAGGGGGGCTATGTGACGATCTCGTCACATAGAGGTCAATTTGCTGCTAGCTGACCAGTCTTTTCGCCGCCTTGAGCATGCCGCATCCGGCGGCGACATCGATGCCGCGGCGTTGGCGAAAGGTGCAGGGGAATCCTGCTTGGCGGAGGATTTTTTGAAATTGCACGCCGGAGGGGCTGGCGGTGCCGGAGAATCCGCCGGTGGGGTTGAGCGGAATGAGATTGATGTGGGCGTCGATGCCTTGGAGGAGATTGGCGAGGCGTGTGGCCGTTTCGGGCGAATCGTTTTTGCCGGCGATGAGGGTCCACTCGAAGAAGATGCGTTTGCCGGTGGTGCTGCCATAGTGGCGGCAGGTGTCGATGAGTGATTCCAGGTTCCAGCGTTTGCTGGCGGGGACGAGGGCGGAGCGTTCTTCTTCGGTCGATCCGTGGAGACTCACTGCGAGGCGGTAGGGCCAATTTTCTGAGGCCATGCGCAAAATTCCCGGTACAATGCCGACGGTGCTGATCGCAATTTTTGATGGTCCGATGCTGATGCCGCGGACATCGGAAATCGTGGCGAGCGCGAGATGGACCGCATCGATGTTGTGGAGTGGTTCTCCCATGCCCATCATCACCAGATTGCGGAGTCGGGCTTTGGGGTTCATTTCATGCAGCACGCGTTTGGCGTGGAGGACTTGGGCGATGATTTCACCGGGGCGTAGGTGTCGCACGAAGCCCATTTGCCCGGTGGCGCAGAACACGCAGCCCATCGCGCAGCCGGCTTGGGTGCTGACGCAGACCGTGTGGCGTGCGTCGTAACCCATCAGGACGGTTTCAATGACCTGACCATCGTCGAGGCGCAGGAGAAATTTGCGCGTGAGGCCATCGCTACTGAGGATTTCGCGATCGAGCGCGGGTTGTTCGAGTAAAATTTATTTTCCATCGCCCACTGATTCACTGATCCAGCGCGCGAGGGGCGGGAGGAAATCATGCTGATGGAGGTCGGTGACTCCGTGGCGGTAGATCGCGCGCCAGAGGGATTTGGCGTGTTGCTTTGAGATGCTTGCAGTGGCGAGTTCGTTTTCGATTTCGGAAAACGAGAGGTCGTGCAGCGAGCGGGATGTGGCGGGTGACATGCAAAAGGCGCTCGGCGCTCAGTAGTAGGGTTTGAGCATCCAGTAGCAGACAGGACCGGTGACGGCGACATAGAGCCAGAGTGGAAAGACCCAGCGGGCTAGTTTGCGATGTTTGTCGAACTGGTTGGTCCAGGCGGCGATGAAGGTGAAGAGGATAAAGGGCAGGCTCACTGCGGCGGCGACGATGTGGGTGATGAGCAGAACTAGGTAAGCTGTGCGGGTTCCGCCGACGGCTGTGAGTTCGGCGGCGTCTACCACACCATCCAGATTTGAATCGCCGAATTTCACCTCGTGACTGGTGAAGTGATACGCGACATAACTCAGTAGGAAAAGCACAGACAAACCCATCGCGGTTATAATCATTCGCCGGTGCAGAGCGATCCGGCCTTGTATTACCGCCAAGAATGAAATCACAAGAACCACAGCGGCAAGTGCGTTGACCGCGGCATGAAATGGCGGCAGGAAGGAAAGGCTCACTCCATCTGGCAACGGGATCTTGACGCGGCGCATCAAACCCACCAACAAAAGAATAATGGCCGTCAGAATCCAGGCGAAGATGCCGAGTTTTTTGGCGAGTTCCGTTTGCGGTTGGCGTTGCAGCCACTGCGTGCGTTCGTCGTTCATCGGTTGCTTGGTTTCTTGTTGAGTTCCGTGCGGATGCGGTTGAAGAGGTCTTGCTTGACGCGGTCGTAAAGTTGCGGGTCGCGCTGACGGGCTTCATCGGATCGGGCATCGGCGAGCGGCCATTTGCCGATGACATTGAAGTCGCGGTCGACGAGGATGAATCCGAGGTCGTGGGCATAGCGTCCGTTGGCCTCGATGTCGGCTGGATCGCTGCGTTCGCGGATGCCGAAAAATTTCAGTGTTTGTTCGAGGTAGGTGTGGGTTGCCTTCGCGTCGCCGGCATTGAGGAACCACCAGTTTTTTGCATCGGCGCCGAGTGCGCTGGCGTAGTCGGCAAGTTTTTCGCGGGTGTCGTGATCGGGGTCGACCGAGATGCAGGCGATGTGGAAATCTGGGTGCGAGCCGAACTCGTCGTAAATTTTGCGAAGTTCCTCGCCGTTGCGTACCGCGCAGTGCGGACACACTGCGAAAAATTCTGCGACGATCCAGACTTTGCCTTTTAGGTTGGAGAGTTTGATCGCGTCGCCCGACTGATTGATCGCCGCGAGGTCGCTGCCGATCGGGAACCATGCGGGAGCGCTTTCTTTACCGGCGTTGACGATCGTGTTGATGTCGGGTTTCGGGAGTTTTGAACGCAGGAAAAATGCAAGTGCGAGAATGGCGAGCGAAACGATGGCGACGACGGTGTAGAAGAGCGTGATGGTGGTTTGGCGTTTCATGAGGGTCCGTTGGTTTCGGTGAGCAGGGTCTGAATCGTTTGTTGCAAGACGGCTTCGAGTTCTTCTTCGTTGCTGCGTGAGGAGCCTGATTTCAAGCCCTTCGCGTCCCACGAGGCGGCTTGATCGAAATCGAAGGGCAGCACGACTGGTGTGCCGCCGGATTTGCGCGGAATCACCGCGCGGCGCAGGTGCCCGCCGCGATCGATGAGGACGATCGAGGAATCATGGATCCACCGGTCGTTTTCGAGGTGGGGAAACAGCGAGCCTTTGAGTTCGCTTTTCACGAAGCGGTGAAGCGTTTTGGGTTCGTTGGTGCCGACCCACCATTTGGCAGGTTGAATGCTGTTTGCGTTGGCATAATCCGCGAGCGTCGATGTTGCCTGCTCGGCAGGGATCGGATTGAGGACGAGCGTGACGAGATGGAAATCCTGGCGGTCGGAAAATTTTTCCGCGAGGCGCTTCATGACT
>CAIVXP010000345.1 GCA_903909905.1 Akkermansiaceae bacterium | reverse complement strand
GGAGCTCCGCTTCGCAAGTTGATCACGCCGCCCAAACAAGAAAAGCCAGCCGCCCATAAGAAACCACCACGTAGGCCGGGAGCGATCTTCTGCTTAAACCTCTTTCTTGTCATGTTGGTGATCGGACTTGGCTACTACTCGCATCAAGTGAAACAGGCGCGTGCCGATGGGAGAAAACCAGCAGCCCATCACAAAGCCAACAGGCAGCCCGCGAAAAAAACTGCAAAAAAGAACGAAAAATCATCACGAGCAGAGATCGCTTCCGGCTCGAATGAAGTAGCTCCCGGCGAGTTGATCGCGTGGGACAATCATTCGAAGCTGCTGGCAAACAACCGGCGTAAGATCACGGTCGAAGGGCCTGCGGGAAGAATCGACCAGTCGAAATCTGGCAAGACTCTCTATCTTGTGTTTTTCGGCGGCGATAAACCCGAGTCATCGCGCGTCGGCATTCGATTGGGCAATGGTTCTCCAGACCAGATAAAGTCCGAGCTCAGCGCCTTTGTGGGCAAGAAAATCCGTGCGTCTGGTGAGGTGAAAAAAGAAATGCAAGGGAACTTGTCGAGCCCGGCTGTCATGGTCAACGATGTGTCTGCGATACAGATAATCGATTGATCCCGTGGAGAATTTGGCGCTTGAGACACTGATGCTGGCCTGTGAATCGCTCGAAGCTGAGCGGCCCGAACGCATGTTGTTCATCGGTGCTCAGTCTCACGCTGCTTTGCGCGGGCAAGCGGGGCTCACTGGTTGGCAACCGCTCAAGCCGCATGCGGATGCGTGGGATAAAGCAGGGTTTTCCCGTAATGACAAATTACCCGAAGGCAAATGGCCATGGGTGATGGTGTTGCCGCAAAAATCGCGCGATGAAACTCTGCTGTGGTTTTCCCTTGCCCGCGATCGCATTGCAGCAGGTGGGAAATTGCTCGCGGCCATGCCCAACACCGCTGGTGCTGGACGCTTTGAAAAAGAACTCGTACGCGCCACCGGGCGCGTTGATTCGATTCAGAAAAACAAGTGCCGCGCCTTCGTCGCCACCGATGACGGATCATGGAACGAAGCGATCTTTGCCGAATGGCGCGAGCTTGGGCGTGAGCGCAAAATCGATGGCACGGAATATGTCACGCAGCCCGGCATCTTCAGTAGCTCGCATGTGGATCCTGGATCGAAGTTGCTTGTCCGGCATCTGCCAAAAAGCTTACGCGGCCGTGTCGCCGACCTCGGTGCCGGCTGGGGTTACCTTTCTTCATCCGCGCTCGATGCGTGCGATGGCATCACGCACATCGATCTCTATGAGGCCGATGCGCGAGCGCTCGATTGCGCCCGCAAAAATCTCACAAGGCATTCAGGCAAGGCGAGCTTCCATTGGCACGATGTCACGAAGGGCCTTACGGAAAAGTACGATGCCATTCTCATGAATCCACCCTTCCACAGCGGCCAAGCGACGGATGTCGATCTCGGCCGTGCTTTCATCGGCAGCGCCATCGCGGCACTCCGTCGCGGTGGGAAATTGCTGCTCGTCGCCAACCGCCAGCTTCCCTACGAAGCGGTACTCGAATCCCAATCACTCGCGTGGCGCAAGATCGCGGAGGACTCGACCTACAAAGTCGTGCTCGCCGACAAACGCTGATCGCAACTCTTCCCATGAAACTCGTCAAACTCCTCGCCAACCTCGGATACGGCTCGCGTCGCGAAGTGCAACGATTGATTCGTGCCGGCGCGGTGACCAACCTTGATGGCGAAGCACTCGCCGATCACAGTGCAACGCCGCACGCGGAAATACTTTTTCGTGGCGAGCCGCTGGATCCGGAGTTTCCTCTCACGGTCATGCTCAACAAGCCGGATGGCTACACCTGCAGCGCCGACGATCCGGGATCAACCGTCTATGACCTTTTGCCCGAGCGCTTCGCCCATCGCAACCCGGGACTCAACTGCATCGGCCGCCTCGACAAGGACACCACCGGGCTCTTGCTGATGACCGATGACGGCAAGCTCCTGCACAAGATCATCCACCCAAAGTCCGCCTGCCACAAAGTCTATCGCGCTACGCTCGCGCGACCACTCGAAGGGCATGAAGAAGAGCTATTCGCCTCCGGTTCTCTCATGCTCAATGGCGAAACCAAACCCTTGCTGCCCGCTCATTTCGAAAAACTCGGCGAATGCGAGGCACTCGTGACTCTTCACGAAGGCCGCTATCACCAAGTCCGCCGCATGTTCGCCGCCGCCGGCAATCATGTGGTGGGACTCAAGCGCATATCCATCGGCGGACTGAAATTGCCCGTTGATTTGGAAGAAGGCGAATGGTGCGTACTTTCCGCCAATGAGATGAATCAGCTTTTGAGTTAGAGCATTTTAAATAAAGTTGCATCCGCGATAACGAATGTCCGGTTGCAACTAAAACAAATTCAATTGGTTTGAATCCGCGCTGGAAGTGATCTGCGCTTAGTTTCTGTCGCGCAGCTGAGGTGTATCGTTCTTTGAATCTTCCGGCGATCCGCTTGTCCGCAGGCGAATCTCACCAGCTGTAATGCACCCGGTAGGTCACGATTTTTTCCTCATCCGGTTTGAGGGCGACGGGAAACTCGATGGTGTGGCTGTCGAGCTTGCGGAAGTCGGCTGACTTTTCCTTTAACTCCCAGTTGTCGAAGCGCGTGAGGTGTTCGACCACGCGAATCTCGACTGGCTCTTTCTTGCGGTTGCGGACCTTGATCTCGAAGGTTTCGTCGAGCCAGTCGTTGGCACTATCCGCTTTGTAAGCGGTGCGGCGGCGTTCGCCTATGAGGTCGAAGGAATTGCCGACGTAGACGCGGACGGTTTCGTCCTTGGGGGTGTGGTCGATGTTGTTCTCGCCGGTGAACTGGAGTGAGCCGTCGTCATCCTGCGAGTAAAAGCGCAAGCGTCCCTTGGGCAGCGGCATGCCGAGCTTGTTTTCGTTGCTGTTTTTGAATTCGCGCAGCACCCAGACTTTCTTGTTGGTTGGCACGCCGTAATCGCCTTCGCCGCGGAAGAAATTCCATGCGCCGTAATTCATCGTCGCGCCGTCATAAACGAAGATTTTCGGTGCCTTCACGCCGCTGCCGCGAATGAACTCGACCTGCTTGGTTTCCTGATCGCGCAGCGTCAGCGGACGGGCGATAGTGTAGAGGTGGAATTCATCGAATGATTTCTCGGTGACGGCTTCTTCCATCCGGCTCATATCCATGGCCATCGCTTTCATGCGAGGCATCGGCGGCTGCTCTTGCACTTTGTTCACATCGCCAGCCATCAGATTGACCTTTGCCTGATCGAATGCCGTGCCGCTTTGGTTTTTGAAGGTCACCCAGCCGACCATATCGATCATGTCGCCCTTGTCCGCAGCGACGATGTTGTAGTCCGCCTGCCAGCCGAGGCCACCAGTGACATAGGCGAGCTCGGCGTCGAAGTCGGCAGCCTCCGCGGAGTTGATCGTCCATGTGAGGGTTGGGTTGAGGATGGTGTCATCGCCGAGCGCGGGAAAGAGAGGTTCGCCGGGCAGCGAGAAACGAAGGTTTCCGTCCACCTCGATGATCGGTTGGCTGGTTTGCCCGCCGACGCCATACCCGCTACGGATGATTTTTCCCTGGACGCTGCGGTTTGGTTTGTTGGGTTCGCGGATTTCGAAGCCGATCGTTTTGCCCTCGTTGAGTTGGAGCATGAGGCCGGATGAAACCGGGTCATTGCGATAGGCTTGCT
>CAIVXP010000344.1 GCA_903909905.1 Akkermansiaceae bacterium | reverse complement strand
GGCGACGACGAAGCTCAATTTTAAATAAAAATCTCAAAGACCAATCATGAGTTTGGAATCAATCAAAATTGCCGTGTTGATGGGCGGTCCGGGTTCGGAGCGCCAGGTCTCGTTGGCATCCGGCGCGGCGGTGCTAAAGGCGCTGCGCGAGCGCGGGCTGAATGCTGAACCGGTCGATGTAACCTCGACTGCGATCGACCTTCCAGCGGGCACCGGGCTAGCATTCAATGTCATTCACGGGACCTTCGGCGAAGATGGTCGATTGCAGGAAACACTCGAGGCAATGGGTGTGCCTTACACCGGTGCGGGCGTGAAAAGCAGCCGCACGGCATTCGACAAAAACCTCGCGAAGGCCGCCTTCATCGCAGCCGGTGTACCCACGCCGCGCGCGGAGATCATCGATGTTTCCCATGGCCCGCGCCTGCCATCATTTGCCGCGCCATTCGTCGTCAAGCCACCGCGCGAAGGCTCCAGCGTCGGCGTGAACATCGTGCGTTCGCAGGATCAGGCCGCGAAGGCGATGGCCGATGCGGCGAAGTACGGCGATGACATCCTCGTCGAGGAGTTCGTCGATGGCATGGAGCTCACCATCGGCATTGTCGATGATCAAGCGCTGCCAGTCGTGCACATCATTCCGCCCGAAGGGGTCTACGACATGGCCAGCAAGTACCCGTGGCTTTCCGGCGCAAAAGGCAGCCAATACATTTGCCCGGCCGACCTCGATGAGGCGACCACCCGCGCGGTGCAGCAGGCCGCGCTTGCCGCGCACCGTTCGCTCGGTGTGGAAATTTACTCGCGCGTCGATGTCCTGCTCGATGCGAACAAACGCCCCTTCGTGCTCGAGGCCAACACGATTCCGGGCATGACCGAAACCAGCCTGCTGCCCAAGGCAGCGGCCGCGATCGGCATTTCCTTTGGTGACCTTTGCGCCCGCATCGCCGAGCTTTCACTGGCATTGAGATCGTAGCCCATCGATTGAAACCCATCCGCACCGCCGCCATGAAAAACAAAAGCACCGCCAGCCGCCGCCACTCGCGACAAAATGTGTTGCAGGTCCGCGTGATGACCCCGCGCATCGCATGGCTCGGCTTTCTCGGATTTTTTGGCAGCCTCACCAAGCTGGTCTGCGTGTTTGCGGTTCTCGCCGCGCTCGGCTGGGGCGTGTGGCGCGGCATGCAGGTCGCGTTTTACCGCAATCCGGACTTCCGCCTGCAGGTGATCGATCTGAATGCGAATCCGGTGATCGATGAGCTCCGCGTCGCATCGGTGATCGGTATCGACCTGGCATCGAATCCGAGCCTTTTCGACGTCGATGTCTCGAATGCCACCGAACAACTCAAGTCCTTACCGGAAATCACCGATGCAAAACTCGAGCGACATTTGCCCGGCACGCTCATGGTGCGAGTCACGCCGCGCGTGCCCAAGGCATGGATCCGTTGCAAAGCATCAGGCATCAGCGAGGTGCGCAAAACAGGCGGCATGCTGGTTGACCAGGATGGCGTCGCCTACCAATGCCCCGAAAGTCAGATTGGATCAGCGGCGCGACTGCCTGTGATCGATCTACCGGATGAAGATGCCGAGAAGCCCGTCGTGGGAAGGCGTATAACTCAACCCGAGCTTAAGCGTGCCTTGGCCTTGCTTAAGGCGGCTTGTGATGTCGACGCACAAGCGACGATCTGGATTGATACGATCCG
>CAIVXP010000343.1 GCA_903909905.1 Akkermansiaceae bacterium | reverse complement strand
CGCATCCTCGATGCCAACGCCCGCAAGAGGTCGCAGAAGGGCGTGGAGGATCGCAGCAGCCGCGGCTGATTCCCACCTTGCCGCATCGCATCGAGGCTGACAAATTTTTCACCCCAATAACCCAAACGCCATGGCCAACAAGGATTTCACCGACCCAGTCCGCATGGAGAAGATCGTCTCGCTGTGCAAACGCCGCGGATTCATTTTCCAAGCGGGTGAACTTTACGGCGGGCTCAACGGCTGTTGGGACTTCGGCCCGCTCGGTGCCGAACTCAAGCGCAACCTCAAGGAATACTGGTGGCGCAAGACTGTGCAGGAGCGCGATGATGTTGTCGGCATGGACGGCGCTATCCTCACGATGGAGCAGGTGCTCGTTTCCTCCGGCCATGTCGGTGGATTTAGCGACCCGATGGTCGATTGCAAGACCTGCAAGGGCCGCTTCCGCGCGGACAACCTTGAATCATCCCAGTGCAAGGAAAAGCCCAGCGTTTGCCCGGGTCAGTCGCCGAAGTGCGAACTCACCGAACCGCGTCAGTTCAACCTGATGCTGCAAACCAACTTCGGCGCAACCGGCGAACAGATCGCCTACCTTCGCCCGGAGACTGCGCAGTCGATTTTTGTGCAGTACAAAAATGTGCTCGATTCCAATCGCGTGAAGCTGCCCTTCGGCATCGCGCAGGTCGGCAAGTCGTTCCGCAACGAGATCAACCCGCGCAACTACATCTTTCGCTCGCGTGAGTTCGAGCAAATGGAGATCGAGTACTTCTGTCATCCGGATGACGGCATGCGCCTCACCGACGAGTGGCTTGAGGAACGCCTCAAGTTTTACGAGGAGATCGGCATCCCGCGCGCCAAGCTTCATATCCTCGATGTGCCCGATGGTGAGCGCGCGTTTTATTCGAAGAAGACCTACGACATCGAATACGAATTTCCCTTCGGCATTCAGGAGCTCGAGGGGGTAGCCTATCGCACCGATTACGATCTCGGCGTGCACCAGAAGGGTGCGGGCAAGCCGCTCGAATACTTCGACGAAGAGACCAAGCAGAAGTTCCTTCCGCATGTCGTCGAGCCCTCCGCCGGATGCGACCGCACCCTGCTCGCTCTCATCTGCGAGGCCTTCGACGAGGAGACGCTCACCGACGAAAAAGGCAATACCGATGTCCGCACAGTGATGCGCTTCAAGCCCGCCATGGCACCGGTGAAAGCCGCCATTTTCCCGCTGCTCAAAAAGAACGCCGAGCAAGTCGCGATCGCCAAGAGCATCCAGAAAAAGCTCCAGGCATGGATGAATGTCGCCTACGACGACTCCGGCGCCGTCGGCCGCCGCTATCGCCGCCAAGACGAAATCGGCACGCCATTCTGCATCACGGTCGATTTCGAAACGCTCGGCGAGGGCGGCGATGAAATCAAAAACACCGTCACCATCCGCCATCGCGATTCGATGGAACAAGAACGCCTGCCGATCGATGCCCTGCTGCCATGGCTGCTCGAGCGGGTGAGGTGAGGGAGGTGAACATCGAACATCGAACTTCCAACATCGAACCTCGAAGTGGAAGAAAATGAAGAGTTCGCTTCTTCATGTGGCTGGATCATCCTGTTCCAGGCCGTCCATGGAGCGTCTCGCTCCATGTTTTGGACAGCCAAAGAATCCGCTGCCTCTGATCTAGCTTCTTCTGTCTTGAGGTCTTCTGTCTTCTCTTGAAACTGACCACTTGATCCTTGAAACTTCTTCCTCTGTCTTTTGCCAAATCGAAACGCCGAGGCGCGGAGTGCGCAGAGGACTTCGCGGAGAAAAGTTGGAGGGCTTCGGTGCTCAGGGAATCAGCGTGTGATCCCGGGTCGCTCACTTGATTGAAATTTCCATGCCGCCCTCCAGCGAGGCCGTCGGCAGAAACATCCTAAGGCCTTTTGGGGTCACGCGAAGGAAGCCGTATTTGGCATAAAATTCGACGACTTCCTCATTTGCGGCATCTGCTACCAAGCCCACTCCGCCTGAGCGCACAATGGTCTCCCTCGCCAATTGACGCGCAGTGGCTAATAGCATGGATCCGATTCCTCTGCCCTGGGCGCTTTGCGCCACTGCCAATCGGCCCAACAATACCGCCGAGACCGCCTGCCTGGGTAAGCCTTTGGGGGCCCCCGGCCATTCTTTCGCTTCGATGCTGATGCAGGACAATGAGAAATAACCGAGCACGGGTTTGGGCGTTCTGGCATTCGTCTCCACCAACACGCGGGTCACGCTTATTCCCTTTTCCAAATGACCGCGGGCCGTCTCTCGAAGGTAGCGATCAACGGATTCGAGACCACTGAAGAATCCCGCTCTGTTGTGAGATCCGTCGAGAAGCTCAAGAGCGTATGACGACATGGCGGGCGGCGAGTTTTGCGGCTTTGAGCATCGCCTGATTTGGCTTTGGTGGTTTGGCAAGGATCTCTGCCAATTTGGCGGCCTCGTTGCGGGTCAGTTGCCAGTGGGATTCAGATTCGATGACCCGATCTGCTCGCTCTGCCACCGCATCTTGAATGAATGCCGAAACGGCAACCCCGCGCAAGGACGCCGCATACTCGATTTTCTCCGCCAGCCCTGCCGGAAAACGGGCGTTGATTCGCTTTGTGACCGATCCTGGCGGGCGACCTCGTTTGGCAACACTGGGTTTTGATTTGGTTTTCATGCTCGAAGTGTAATGCGCGAAGGCCATCCGACGCAACTGATTTTTTGGTGTCTCTAAGGCACCGATTTTCAAATGGATTTTTATCACTGATGCACAGGGCAGGGACCTTTGTCCCAAAGGTCCGCGAGAATGAGCTGCGGCCTGACCAAAGGGAATCCTACGCGGATTGCACCAAACCGAATCCGCCCAGAGCGACTTAAGCAGATAGATCCCCGACCTCTCTCGAAGAGTGCGCCTAAATTTTACCGAATCGGTAAAATTGCTTGTCGGGAATTAGTTCGTTCTGTAGAATATCCTATGTGAGCGCCGTAAGAAAACCGAGCAAGCAAGCAACTTCGGCTGAATGCCATCATCCTATAACGATTTCGATAGGATACGGATGGTCTGAACATGCTGGAAACAGCGGGCTTAATGAGCATTGGGATTTTCTTCGTAAGGAAGCTGAAAAGGCGGCCGAAGAACTCTCTAAAAGAGCAGCCAAGCGATCAGTT
>CAIVXP010000342.1 GCA_903909905.1 Akkermansiaceae bacterium | reverse complement strand
TTTCTTCGACTTGGCTTTTGAAGCATGACCCTTGCCCGACGCATTTTCCCGCGCGGGTTTCGATTCCTCGCGCCCATTCGCGATCGCGCCCACAGCCAAGGCCAGACACATGACCAGCACGAGTGTCAGGGTTGCACGTGCTCGGTCACGGGTTCCTCCTTCGCGGGCAAATGCCCGTCGCGCATCCGCCTGAGGCCGTCGCCTTTCCCTGCGAGCGGCATTGCCTTGTGGCGGAAATGCTCGGGATCCCTCCGCGTCTGTCGGCTTCGCTTGATGAGGATCCCCTCCAATTGCACGAGCAGTTTCACCAGGCCATCGGCATAGCGCCCTTCCAACCAATGCGCGTGCGCGCGCGAGAGGCACTCAAAGGTGTCGGCCTCATCAAGAAAAGCATCGAGCGCATATCCAAACACCATGCCCGCGGCCTTCGACTCGGGATCCATTGTGATCAGAATGCCGGATTCGTTCGGCTTATCTACGGGCACCTCCTCGAATGCCGCGCGATTCAGCAGCCAGAAACCGAATTGCCTGAGGTTCGCCACCTCTCCCAGCGAACCGGTGTAAACCGCCACAAACAACTGGGGAAATCGCCGTGAAAAATGCTCCATGGCGGCCTCGACCCGCCGCCGCTCACCACGCCCAAACAGCCCGGCCCCATCCGTCAAGGCCTTCAAACTCACCTCACCCCGTCCAAACATGAAGTCCGCATCCGCGATCGAAAACCCACAGTGCGGGCACATTTCCGCCGCTCTATGAATGCTCTGGACACATCTCGGACACTTCATCATCGGCGAATGAAAATCGCTATGAAATGCCCAATGCTTCGTCAAAGCAAAACATCAGGAAAAATGAAGGAATGGCTATTTGAGATCGGATATGGGTTATTGGGGGAGATGAACATCGAGCATCGAAGTGGAAGAGGATGAGGAAGCGGCATCTTCATTTCCTTCCCCGATGACCAATGACTATCGACCAATAACCTCTTCTCCTCTGCGTTCCTTGCCGACCTTGGCGGCTTGGCGGTGAATCTTTCTGATAGAGTCGGCGCCGCGAGGCCGCATCGCCCTACCGGGGTGGAAGAGGTGGGCAAGATGCCCACGCTCCTTGAAGACACGGGCGAGCCGCCCATGCCCCTCTTTGAAGAAGCGGCATCTTCTTCCTCTTACCCAGTGACCAATGACCTCTCTCAAACTCCGCGCATGAGGGAGATCTCAGCAAGTGAGATCATCGCTTTGAAGAGGTCTTCGCGGGGGGCGGTTTTGAGGTCGGCGACGGTGACGGCGCGGTCGAGGGTGAACTTGCCGGAGCGAGTGCGGCGCAGCGCGCTGAGGTGGGCACCGCAGCCGAGTTTTTCGCCGATGTCGTGGGCGTAGGTACGGACATAGAAGCCTTTGGAGCAGTTGACGGTGAAGTCGACATCGGGCAGGGCGATGCGGTTGACCTTGTATCCGGTGACGCGCACCGGGCGTAGCTGGCGTTCGACGACTTCGCCTTTGCGCGCGAGTTTGTAGAGTGGCACGCCGTCTTTTTTGATGGCGGAGACCATCGGCGGCATTTGTTCGAACTCGCCGGTGAAGGCATCGAAGGCGGCGAGGATTTGCGCTTCGGAAAATGCCGGCACTTCGTGGGTTTCGAGCACTTCGCCCTGGCGGTCTTGGGTGCTGGTGACGCTGCCAAGCGTCATGGTGCCTTCGTATTCCTTGTCCTCGCTCATCAGCAGGTCCTGGATCTTGGTGGCGCGGCCGATGACGAGCATGAGCAGGCCGGTGGCCATCGGGTCGAGGGTGCCGCAGTGGCCGATTTTTTTCGTGTTGAGCGCCCTGCGGGCGATGGCCACGACATCGTGCGAGGTCATGTCGGGTGCTTTGTCGATGAGCAGCACGCCGCTGGGGCCGTTTAGTTCGAGGGGGTTGGATTTCATGAAAGGGGTATTTCTAACAGATTGAATGCGCGGGCATGACGGGGATCGATGATCACACCGCGAGTGGTGGCGATGGATGAAATCAGAGTCCGGCTGATTTCACTTCGTTGACGCGTTGAGCGACGGCCTCGAGCACGAGGGCTTTCGCGTCCTTGAGCGGGCCTGGCATGCGGATCCCTGCGGCGAGTGCGTGACCGCCGCCTTTAAATTGCATGGCGATTTGGCAGACATCGATGCGTTTGTCTTTTGAACGCATCGAGACGCGGATTTTTCCATCCGGCAGTTCTTCGAAGAACACCGCGATTTGCACGCCGCGGATCGCGCGGATCACATCGATGAGGCCTTCGCTGTCCTCGGGGC
>CAIVXP010000341.1 GCA_903909905.1 Akkermansiaceae bacterium | reverse complement strand
GCACGCACAGCGCGCACGCGATAGACGAGGCGGATGCCGATGAGAAAAACCACGCGGATCGTACCAACCATCAGCGTGAAGGCCACATGCCGCCACCGGGAAGGTTTCGCGCCAGTCGCATCGTCTTTCATCCGCATCAGCTTAATGGCTCAAGCGGGACGCGACAAGAGCAGGGATGGAGTGATTGGAAATATACGACTGCGCCTTTTCGCAAACTGCTTTAACAGCACCCACATGTGAGAGCGTTGCTTTTTGTGCACAGATTCGCCCGCCTACTTTTAGTGCATCGGGGATAAATCTGCGCAATGCGCATAGACCGATGAGGGTAAGCCATCGTTAGAGTTTCTATTCAAAAAAACAGAACTCACATCTTGCCAACAGCACCTATCTCAATGCGATCGAATCACTTTTTACAGCACTCATTATTGAATCAGATTTTTAGTAGCAATTCGGTATTTTCGAGGATTTCCTCGCTCGTTTTTGCCGTCGCTCTCAGCGCTTCGCTTACCTCTTGTCAAAATCTATGCGGCGGCGCGCCCACTACGCCGGGCATGGTGCCGACCGTGCTCAATGCTAGTCCCTCCGAGGCGGCGCAAACCCAAAGGCTCTGGTCTAGCACCCTCCAATCAATCTCCCGTGCCAAGCAGAGCCTCGAGGCCAACGATGCCAACGCGCAACGCAACCTTACTTATGTCTTCGGATCGAAGGAGGAAGCCTACCGCCGGGAGGTCCTCAAACGCATCAGCCTCATGGACAACAAGGCTCGCCGCTGTAGATACACGGTCAGCCTCTTCGAGGGAAGTGTTCCAGGATTTGAAGGAAGGATGTCGATCGCCGCCCATACCGCGATCTTGGGTGCTCCTGCAATCAGCCTCAACAAGATCCAGCTCAAAGGTGGATTTCTCGCCGAAGGAGTGATCGCCCATGAATTAAGCCACAATGCCGCCGGTACCGATGACTTCGCCTATGGTCGCAATGTCCACCTCGACATGGCCAAGCGCGTGCGCAATGCGGACAACTACTCGCTCCTCATTCAGCATTATTGAGCGCCTCAAGAAATGAGTGGTTCAAATCTTCTCGCCCCACCGGCTATACGTTGTAGCAAACTGCATTAACCCAGCGTGATGCCGACCGGGCAGTGGTCGGAGCCATGTACATGCGGCAGGATGTCGGCGCTGGTAACATTGCCGATGAATGGATCGGAGACGCCGAAATAATCAATGCGCCACCCGACATTGCGCTCACGTGCGCCGGCACGGTACGACCACCACGAATAGGCTGCGGTTTTTTCCGGGTGGTGATGGCGGAAGGTGTCGCGAAATCCCGCGTCGAGCAGCTTGCCGAAGCTTTGGCGTTCCTCATCGGAAAATCCCGGGCTGCGGCGGTTGTCATTCGGGCGGGCGAGGTCGATTTCGTGATGAGCGACATTCAGGTCGCCGCAAAAAATCACCGGCTTGCGGCTTGCCTCGCGCACGAGGTGCTCGCGAAATGCCTCGTCCCAATCGAGGCGGTAGTCGATGCGGCGCAGCTCATCCTGCGCGTTGGGCGTGTACACATTTACGAGGATGAAGTCCGCATATTCGAGCGTCAACACGCGGCCTTCGCGATCATGACGATCGACGCCGAGGCCGATTTTCACATCGAGCGGTTTTTCGCGCGTGAACACCGCGACACCGGAATAGCCGGGTTTTTCCGCGGAATTCCAGAAATCATGATAACCCGCAAGCTCCAGCGGGAGTTGCACTTGCTCGGGCCGTGCTTTGGTTTCCTGCAGGCAAAGAATGTCGGGGCTTTCCGCCGCGACAAAATCACCAAAGCCCTTGCCGATCACCGCGCGGATGCCGTTCACATTCCATGACAACAGTCTCATGCCCACGACGATTCCGAAGATGGCGCGCTTTGACAAGCGGACATTGCCTCACTCGTCGATTGGCGTGATTGCGGATTTTTTGCGCTCCCTCGCTTCGCGGAAAAATCCCTGCAAAAGGTCGAGGCACTCGCCGCCCATGATGCCCGACACCACATCGCAGCGGTGGTTGAGCGGCGGGTTGCAATCCAGCAGATTGATCCAGCCGCCAGCCGCACCAGCCTTCGGATCGGGGCAGCCGAAAACCACACGCTCGGGCCGGCAATGGACAATCGCGCCGGCACACATCGGGCATGGCTCCTTGGTCACATAAAGCGCGCACTTTTCCAGCCGCCAATCGCCAAGGCTTTGCTGCGCGGCAGTGAGCGCAAGCATCTCGGCATGCGCGGTGGCGTCCTTGAGTGTCTCGACCTGATTCCATGCACGGGCAATGATGCGCCCCTCATAGGTGACCACCGCGCCGACGGGCACCTCGCCAGCCGCGCGGGCCTTGTGCGCCTCACGCAGCGCCTGACCCATGAAATAGGCGTCGCTGTGGAGATCAATGATCGGTGCTTCGTCAATCATGCGCGGAGGCTAGCACATCTCAGCCGGCCATGCACGCGGATTGCGCAGAGGGTAGCTGTCAAAAAGCACGCGGACGAATCGCGTGATTCCCGCAATGGCCGAAATTTTTTGCTGATGGAAATTCCTGTCACGCGTCGGATCACATTCCCGCCGTGAATTGATTATGAAGCACCAAAACTACAAACAAGGTGACAAACACTCGCCTTCTCGCATGATTTTTTCAGCCGCCATCCTTGGGCTGACGCTGATGCCGTGCGCGGCGCAGGACGAGCCGACCATGCCCGAACGCATGCGGGAGCGTTCGAAGCAGATGCAGGAAAAAATGTCGCAGCATTTTCATCGCGCATGGAGCGGCATGAGGGATGCGATGCCCGGCCGCAAGGTTTCGGAGCTTGCCGGCGCGTCGATGGATTTGCGTGAGCAAAGCGATAGCTATGTCATGCGACTGCACTTGCCCGAACGCGACATCAATCTCGTCGAGGTCGGCATCGCCGATGGCAGGGACTTGCGTGTGACCGCACCCGCAAGCGGCACGCTGGGCGCCTACGAGCAGAACATCACGCTTGAAAAAGTGACACCGGGTGCGAAGCCAGAGGTTGAAA
The DNA here is from genome assembly GCA_903909905.1 of Akkermansiaceae bacterium. GTDB lineage: Bacteria > Verrucomicrobiota > Verrucomicrobiia > Verrucomicrobiales > Akkermansiaceae > Luteolibacter. The sequence continues at coordinate 5,068 of CAIVXP010000341.1, read as the reverse complement.
AGCGACCGGATTCGGGGCTCGTGATCATTCGCATTTCAAAAACTCCGTCGGAGAAAAAACCAATGCCGGAAGCGACTGCACCATCTACAAAGGAACTACCCGCATCAACCGATCCATGGGATGTGCGAATGCTCGAACACATGCGCCGCATGGGCCGTGAAATGGACGACATGCTTCACGAATACGCGGATGAAACCCCACATCACTCAGGCGGCCGGCATTGGTTTGATGAGTCATCCTTCGACTCGGCATATGATTTGCAGGAAGATGACGAGCGCTACACCGTGCGCGCCTATCTTCCGGAGCGCAGCGCAGATCAGGTCAAGGTAAGCGTGCAAGATCAGAGCCTGATGATCGAAGCTGTCGCGGAGAAAGCCCGTGAAATGGAGAATGGCAAAACCATGATGCGCCACATGAGCCAGTACTCCCAATCGATCAGCCTGCCAGGCCCGGTAGATGCCGGTCGCCTTGAGATCGAGCGCAAGAAAGGCATGGTGTTGATCCGCATTCCAAAAAACAAAGAAACCGAGCCCGCTTCGGGAAAACCGTCTGGCAAATAAGTTTTTTGCGTGCCATGCGGGCCGATCAATGGTTCGTATCGGCTGCGTGCCGAAAACAAATTTCCATCAACGCATCATCGCTCCCTCGCTGCTTGCCGCGGATTTCTCGCGGATCGGCGAGGAGGTTGCGCGTGCGGCCACGGCGGGTGCCGATTGGTTGCACCTTGATGTGATGGATGGCCACTTCGTCGATAATATTTCCTTTGGTCCGGCAATCGTGCGGGCCGTGAATGAATCTAACGGAATCTTTCTCGACACGCATCTGATGATCTCGCGGCCGGATCATTACCTGCAAAGATTCATTGATGCTGGGGCTGATCTCATCACCGTGCATGTCGAAGCGGATCACGATGTTGGCAAAACCTTGCAAAGAATCCGTGACGCAGGCCTGCAGGCCGGACTCGCGCTCAACCCCGACACACCGATAGAGAGAGCCGTACCATTTTTCGATCAAATTGATCTACTACTCTGCATGACCGTGGTACCGGGCTTCGGAGGTCAGGCCTTCATGACCGAGGTATTGGAAAAAATTTCCATGGCTGCCGAGCTTCGCGCATCGGAAGGTCATTCTTTTCACATCGAGGTCGATGGCGGCATCGATGCAGTCACCGCGGCGGCTTGCGCAGCGGCGGGTGCAAATGTGATGGTTGCCGGATCCTCAACTTTTCGCGCGCCCAACATGGCGGCGGCGATCCGCGCGATCCGCGAGGCCTGATGCGGACTTGCCGCAAGTGTCCTGCTGCGCTTCACTGGCGGCATGTCACGCCCCGACGGCCGCCAACCCGATCAACTTCGTCCGATTTCATTCATTCCGCATGTTGCGCCTCATGCCACCGGCTCGGTGTTGGTTTCATTTGGCGATACCCGTGTGATTTGCACGGCGACCGTCGAAGACGATGTGCCGCGCTGGATGCGCGCGCAGAAAGTCGAAGGCGGGTGGCTGACCGCCGAATACTCGATGCTCCCGTATTCAACGCTTGAGCGCAAACCTCGCGACATTTCACGTGGCAAGCTCGATGGTCGCTCGTCGGAGATCCAGCGCCTCATTGGCCGCTCGCTGCGCGCGGTGGTCGACTTGAAAAAGGTCGGCCAGCGGACCATCTGGATCGATTGCGATGTCTTGCAGGCCGATGGTGGCACACGTACAGCAGCTATCACTGGTGGCTGCGTTGCAATGGCGATCGCATTCAACAAGCTGATGAATGCGGGCAAGCTCAAGGACTTCCCGATCCGCAAGCTCGTGGCGGCTGTTTCCGCTGGTATTCATGAAGGTGCGCCGGTGCTTGATCTCAACTATGTCGAGGACAAGGGTGCGACGGTCGACTTCAATGTCGTGATGACCGAAACGCTGGAATTCGTCGAAGTCCAAGGCAGCGGCGAAGAAGCGGTTTTTTCTGGCGATCAAATGAGCGCGATGCTCGACCTTTGCCGTAAGGGGGTGGATGAAATTGTTTCGCTACAAAAGGCGGCGATTCTTACTGCGGACAAAGCCGCACCGGCGGACCTTTCCTCGCTGATGGCGGCTTTCAAGCGTTGAGTTTGAGCGAGCCTGAAGTGCAAATAGTGCACGCGAATCGGGTCGATTCGATGCGTCTTCTTGCGCGGACTGAAATGTGGGATAAGGTGAAATCAGTCTCGTCCCATGAAATACCGATCGATTGCCAGTTCATCGTTCCGCGGTTTGTCCCTCCTGCTTGCGGCCGCGCTTGCCGCGCTGGGTTCCCAAGCCTTTGCCCAGCAGGTTGATACCGGAGAAGTCCGGCTCATCGTCAAAATGAAGCCAACGATGCGTGAGGCGAATTTCAAGGGTAAACTGAATGCACGCGGTGCCTCCCAGCGCGGGGAAATTCGCGGGATCAATGCCCGTGTGATTCGTGCGCCAAAGGCCTCGGCCGCGTTGCTGAAAGGCGAACTCGAGCGCGACGCCAACATCGAGTATGTAGAGCCGGACTTCATTGCGCAGGCCTTGGGTACCAGCAACGACCCATATTTCCTTCAGGGCTCGCAATGGCACCTTTCCAAAATCCAGGCACCAACCGCGTGGGACACCACCACCGGTTCTGCCAACCAAATCGTGGCGGTGATTGACTCGGGTGTACGGGCCTCGCATCCCGATCTCGTGGGCAAGGTGCTGCTTGGCTACGATTTTGTTGCAAATGACAATGACGCCAACGACGAAAATGGCCACGGCACCGGTGTTGCTGGTACACTTTCTCCGGGATCGAATAACCAAATCGGCGTCTGTGGCGTCGCATGGTCGAACCCGATTCTTCCAGTCCGCGTTCTTGATGCCAACGGCTCGGGCACTTATTCCGCGATCGCCAATGGCATCATTTACGCCGCCGATCGTGGCGCGAAGGTGATCAACCTCAGCCTCGGTGGCACCTCTTCATCGCGCGCGCTTCAGGATGCAGTCAATTACGCATGGAACAAGCAATGCGTGCTGGTGGCTGCCGCTGGCAATAACGGCAGCAATGTCGCATTCTATCCGGCTGCTTGCACCAATGTCGTCGCTGTCTCCGCGACCAATGCATCAGACACTCGCCCAACCTGGTCGAACTTCGGCAGCTATGTCGATGTCTCAGCCCCCGGAGTCGACATTCTTTCGGTCTATGGCAGTGATCAATATTCCGCATGGAACGGAACATCCTTTTCCAGCCCAGTGGCATCCGGCGTGGTCGCCCTCATGGCCGCCGCCAATTCGACGCTCACCAATGTGCAACTGGTGGATTTGTTGATCAAAAATTCCGATGACATCGGCGCTCTTGGCAAAGATGTCTACTTCGGTAGCGGTCGCGTGAATGCCAATCGCGCCGTGACAGCGGCGAAAAACTTTGTGGTGACGCCTAGCAAAAAGAGACGCTGATCCAAAAAAGCGATCAAATCTCGAGCGAAAGACCGGAAAAACATCTCGGTCTTTTTCTATGTCATAAGGGCCATCGTTAGAGCGATGGAGCGAATGTAATTTTGTTCCAAAAAGATGTCAGCGGGTTGTGAACAAGTGTTGATCTCTTGCGAAAATCAAATTCGGCTGACGCTTCAATTTCAAATTCCGCTGTTTCTTTGGATCTGAATCCACATCTTGTTATTCGCGTGGAACACCTGCTGTAATGCGGGGGAACAGCCCTTTTCAGCACTTGTTCACATGATTAAGAAGATGATCTTATAAAGTCAAAAAATAGATTCTTCTAAGAGGCAAAGAATAACCCCATGAGTTTTGATCCTCACGGGGTTAATTTTAGAAACAACGAGTGCTGATCGAAATCAAAGAAGCATCATTGCGGGCTGCTCGATGAGCTTCTTCACTTCCGAGAGGAACTGTGCGGCCACGGCACCATCGACCACGCGGTGGTCGGCAGAGAGGCCGAGGTTCATGCGCAGGCCAGGGACGATCTGGCCATTTTTGACGACCGGTTTTTCGATCGCGGCGCCGACTGAGAGAATCGCTGCTTGCGGTGGATTGACGATAGCGTCGAAGGACTCGATGCCCCATGCGCCGAGGTTCGAAACGGTGATCGTGCCCCCGTCGAATTCATCGGGCTTGAGCTTTTTGTCTTTCGCGCGGACGGCGAAGTCTTTGACGGCTTTGGAGATCGCGAGCAGCGATTGGGATTCGGCTTGTTTGATGACGGGTGTCACGAGTCCATCCTCGACTGCGATCGCCACCGAGAGACCGATGTGTTTGAACTTCACGATGTGGTCGCCGGCAAATGAGGCGTTGATTGCCGGAACGGTCTGAGCGGCATTGATGACAGCTTTGAGGATGAAGTCGTTGACCGAGTATTTGTTGCCGTGGGTTTTCTCTGCTTGTTCGTTGACCTGCTGGCGTAGAGTCATCAGCGGTGTGGCATCAGCTTCGACATGAAGGTAGAAGTGCGGAATGGTCACCTTCGAGGTGAGCAGGCGCGATGCGATGATTTTGCGCATGGAGCTCAGCTCGATGCGTTCGTCGCCGTCTTTTGCCACGGGAATGATTGCTTGAGCGGGTGCAGCTGCTGGTGCGCTCGGTGCGGCGGCTTTTGATTTCACTGCAGCAGCAAGGGCGGAGGCAGCGCTAGCATCGGCGGATTTTTTCGGTGACGAGCTAGCGGCTTCGACATCGTTTTTGACGATGCGGCCGGCAGGGCCAGATCCGCTGAGGCCTTGAAGGTCGACGCCTTTTTCGGTGGCGATTTTGCGGGCAAGCGGAGAGGCTTTGATGCGACTGCCATCGTTGGAAACAGGCGCAGCGGGAACCGCGGCTTTGGCAGGGGAAGGTGTGGTGCTAGGTGTAGCAGCGGCGCTTGTGGTTCCAGGCGCGGCAGAACTTGGAGCAGCGGCCGAGTCGCCATCAAGCACGGCGAGGACTCCACCAATTACGGCTTTTTCACCTGCGGGGACGAGGATTTTGGTGATGGTGCCATCGTCGAATGCCTCCATTTCCATCGTGGCCTTGTCGGTCTCGATTTCGGCAAGCACATCGCCGATTTCGACGCTGTCGCCGACTTGCTTGTGCCATTTGATCACGG
>CAIVXP010000340.1 GCA_903909905.1 Akkermansiaceae bacterium | reverse complement strand
TCCTTGGGGCAACGGCTATCGCTACAGAAAAGGCAGCAACGCCCAGAATCCCGACTTCGACCTCTGGTCCACGGGCAAAGATAGCAAGACCAACGCGACGAGCCCGGCCATGACGATCGACGACAACAAGGACGACATCCGCAATTTCTGAGCTGCGGCGAATTCGCCCCACGCGTTTGCGACGCGATTGTCATCGGATTGTGCTCGACGCTCGTGCATCGACAGGGCTTGTTTCGGGAAAAGTTCATGAGCGAAGCATCTTCCACCCCCGCCAAGGCCTCCACCAACAAGGCCGAGCCACGCACGCGCCGGATTTCCAACCCGCGTCCCAAAAAAGCGACCAAGGCCGCCGAGGCCGCAAGCGAAGCCGCACCGCCCGCAAAGTTTCCCGAATTCCCCTCCACCGCCGAAGCCCCCGCCGATGCCGTCACACAAAACGACTGGCCGGAACCCGAGCCCGCATCATCGGGTGCCGGATCAGGCCAGGAAAACCCCAAACGCAAACGCCGCCGGAAAAAAGGCAAGGGCGGCGGGCAATCGCAAGCCAACGCAACCGCGGACAATGAGTCGCCCGAGCCATCACCCGAAGCAGCGAGCGCAGCCGTCACGCAGCCCACACCACAGCAAGCGAGGCAGAATCAGCCCCCGCGCGTGAAAATCGATTCCGAACAACTCGCGAAGTTTGCCTGGAAGATCTTTCTCGCCGAAGTGAGCGAGGAAGGCGTGGCGTTGGTGGGCGACGGCGATGCGCGCGAACTTTCGCGGCGGTGCTTCCGGCTGGCCGAAATTTTTCTCGAAGAGCAAGGCCGACGCCGCTGAGACAAGCTCGCGAGGCCGCTCAGGACTTCCAGTTGAGCGCGCCCTTTTTGAGAGCGTATGCGTAAGCGATCACGAGAATGCCGGCAAATCCCGCCATGCTAACCAATGCCGCGGGGCCCTGCGCGACGAGGTCGCGGAACTGCACCGCCCATGGGTACATGAAGACGACCTCGATGTCGAAAAGCACGAAGAGCATCGCGACGAGGTAAAACTTTACCGAAAAGCGCGGCGCGCCCTCACCGATCGGAACCATGCCGCATTCGTAGGCGCTGTCCTTGGTCACATTGGTCCTCGCCGAGCGGCCGAAAACGACGCTGGCCAGCAGGACGACGACCGCAAAACCAAGCGCGACGAGCACTTGGAGCAAAACGGGAAGATAATTTTCGGGCATGGCGAATGATGCGGACGGATGGGTGATAGCCCGCGAGCGCCCAGTTTGAATAGTAAAAAAAACCCGCAGCCGTTATCCGGCCGCGGGTTTGGGGAAGCAAGTACAACAATAAAGTCTTACTCCTGCTCGGCGGCTGCCTCTTGGGCGGCTGCGTAGGCGCTGGAAGCCTCATGCACGCGGGCGGTGCCCTTGTACTCCTTGCCGATCTTCTCGACCAGGCCGCGGGTCACGAGGTTCTGAAGCTTTTCGTAGGCGCGCAGGCGGAGCATTTCCTCGCCACCGCTCACAGCGTTGCGGACCTTGAGGTTGGCAAAGACCCGCTCAAAAAGATCGTTGAATCCAAAAACCTTCTTCTCGGAGAGCACGGTGACCAATTCGTCGGTCACGTGGTCCGGAAGTCGTCGGGAGAATCGGGTGCGTTTAGTAGTAATTGCCATAACGCCATCACCCTACACGGCTTTACGATAAAAGCGACTCAAAAAACCTCAAATAATTTTCTTTTGGCTAAAATATCACGGGTTCTTGACCATCGACGCCGCGCAAAAATCAAAAAATTTCCTCATGCCAGCTTGACAGCAGGCCGTTTCCCGCCATTCTCCGCGCTCCCGACGCGTCGGAAACGTGTTGGCAACCAAAGTTCCCATGAAAAAGGACCTCCATCCCAAATACAATCCGGTCGTGTTTGTTGACATGACCACCGGCGCCCGTTTCATCACCCGCTCGACTAAGGCCTCCGATAAAAAGGAAGTCATCGACGGCGTCGAGCACAGCGTGATTTCGATCGGCATCACTTCCGACTCGCATCCATTCTTTACCGGCCAAAAGCAATTCGTCGATACCGAAGGTCGCATCGACAAGTTCCAAAAGCGCTTTGGCGCCGTTCGCCGCGTGGCGAAGCCAAAGGCGGAATAAGGTGGCGTAGGCGCTATCCCGGCGCGCGGTGTACTTGCTCCCTTGCCGGGGAGTTGTCGACTTTTCGTTGGCGATCGCTAAGACCACTGGGCCCTCCGCGAGCACGTACCAAAAGCGGCCGATGCCTGCCTTTTTCATCTCCAACCGAGTGAGGGCGTAAAATGCCTGCCATTGGACGGGGTGAATCGTCTGGCAACCAAGCGAGCTCGTGCCCTTGCGGCCGCCGCGGTGGATGTTGATCGCTACCCCAGGCCGGCTGCTGGGCACCTCCAATTCGCCATCACGCCGAACTGGCAGTTCCTCATCGCGCGTGGCCGGGCGAAAGGCAGGGTAGCCGCCGTCTGGGCGCGAAACGCCGTGCATGCCCGGCTTGTAGGGATGGCATCCCGGCAACAATGAGGCCACGCCCGTGCGAAAGCGGCTGGGATCGGTATTGGCGTTGAAGGCGGCAAAGGTTTCAGGCCCGACCACAAAGGCCGCATCGTCATAGATGCCCCGATCGTTGGTGCCGGGCGCGCCCAAGGAATCTTGGTAATATCCGCGAATGCCCACCACCAACATTTCGGGAAATTCCTCATCCGGCCGATGCCTGCGCCACACCCCTTGAGCCGTGGCGAGCACGATGGATCGTGGAGCACGAGGCTTGGCCATGAGGGTGGGATTTGTAAATTCAGCCGAGGCTTTCGATGCGGAAAACCACCGGCGAGCTGTTGATGCAATCGAGGGCTTCAATTTCCGCGAGCGCCGACTGGAGCTTGCCGAAGGGACAGGTGTGAAGCAGGAAAACCATGTCGACAAATTCCGCATCGGGATTCGAAGGGTTCACTGGCGAGTGGGTGCCAGAAATGCCGATGCCATGCTTGGCCAGCAGGCCGGAAATTTCAGCAATCACGCCGGGTCGGTCGGTCACATCGAAGCGTACGTAATACGCGGTCGAGGTCTCGGCCACCGGAAGGATGCGCCCCTTGTCGCGATAGGGCAGGAAGCCTCGGTGCCCGTTGGCTTGCCGCAGCGAACGGGCTGCCTCGACGAGGTCGGCCACCACCGATGATGCGGTCGGATCCTGACCTGCCCCGCGGCCGTAAAACAAGGACTCGCCTGCGGTGTCTCCGTGCACGGCCACCGCGTTGAAGACACCGTGGACGGATGCAAGGATGTGCGACTTGGCAAGAAACGATGGCTGCACGCGCAGCTCGACCTCGCCATTCGGATGTTCGCGGATGAATGCCAGCAGCTTGACCACATAGCCGAGGCTGGTGGCGAAATGAATGTCGTTGGGCCGCACCTGCTCGATGCCCGAGACGTGGATCGTGGCGGGGTCAATTGGAAATCCGTAGGCCAGCGTCGCCAGCAGGATTGCCTTGTGCGCGGCATCCCAGCCATTCACATCGAGCGCGGGATCGGCCTCGGCATATCCGAGTGCCTGAGCCTCGGCGAGTGCCGCCTCGAAGGTGAGACCGGCATCGGTCATGCGACCGAGAATGTAATTCGAGGTGCCGTTGATGATCCCGGAAAACGAAAGGATGCGATTGCCGATGAACGAGTCCTGCACCGTGCGGATGATCGG
>CAIVXP010000339.1 GCA_903909905.1 Akkermansiaceae bacterium | reverse complement strand
GTGATTTGAGGTGGCTCGATGGCAAGCGTGAGCTTGCGCATGGCTCGGCAAAGCTGCCTATACCGCGTGAACTTGGCAAAGCTCGAAACGAATGGCGAAATGACCACAGGAAAATCGTCGTTGATTTTGAATCGGCGCGACTCGATGCCGCGTTAATGTCAAAGTGGCATGCGGGAGCAGCGAAGCTTGATGCGAAGTCGGCTGGGAAAGTTTCGATCCGCATTGATGGGCCGGTGTCGGATCCGCGGGTGGATTGCAGGCTCGAGCTCGATGGCTTGCGGCCGAAGGATAAGCCGAAAGCGCCGGCCTTTGCGTGCGTGATCGATGTGAAGGGCAGGGAGCGACGTCTCGCGCTTGATGGCCGCGCGACGACGGCGGGATTTCCCGCGCTGCGATTAAGCGCTTCGATGCCGCTTCAGCTTCATGATTGGCTTGAGAATCCTAGTGGTTTTGCGAACGAGGAATTTTTGGCTCGTTTGGACATCCCGCGTGTCGATGTTGGCAGCCTTGCCGGTTTTGTGCCGGCTGCCAAGTCGATGCGTGGTACCGTGAGTGGTGGCTTTGATGCCACGGGCACGCTTGCAAAGCCGGTGGCGAATGGAAAAGTCGATCTCTCGGGTGGTGAAATCGTTTGGAAGAATCGAAAAGTTGAAACGATTTCCGGCATCGCGGCATCGCTCGAACTTGCGCGTGAACGCATCGTGCTCAAAGGCCTCAAGGCTTCGTCGGTGGGTGGCAGTCTGAGTGGCGGAGGCTATCTCGCGCTCAAGGATTTCAAGCCCGATGTACTTGATGTGAATTTGGTGGCGCGTCAGGTGCCCTTGCGGCGCGACGAGTCGCTCATCGTTCGTGCGAATGCTGAGCTTCGCTTGTCGGGCTCGTGGCAAAAAGCTTTGTTGTCCGGGCGGGTCGGAGTGGTCGACGGATTGTTTTATCGCGACATCGAAATTTTGCCGATCGGCACGCCATTTTTGGTTCCGCCGACCGCGACGCTGCCGCGATTGGATCGCTTGGAAAAACCTGTCGGCACGATGTCGGAGCCATTTCGTGATTGGGCGATGGATCTGCGGCTTTATACCGAGAAGCCGTTTTTGATTCGTGGCAATGTCGCTGCCGGTAGGATCGACGGATCGCTGCGCGTGCGCGGTGGCTTCGAGCGACCGTTGCCGGAGGGCGAGTTGAGGGTCACTGACTTCAAGGCCTCATTGCCGTTAAGCACTCTCACGGTGCCATCGGGAACGGCAAGGTTCACGCCGCAAAATGGTATGGATCCGGTGCTGGAAATTCGCGGATTTGCCGAGCCTCGCCCGTATCGGGTGAACATCCAGGTTTACGGTCGGGCCTCGAACCCGCAGATGGTTTTAATTTCAAATCCGCCCCTGCCCGACAACGAGATCATGACCTTGCTGGCGACGGGTGCGACCACCAAGGGCTTGGAGGATCCGCAGGCCGCATCGTCGCGGGCCTTGCAGTTGTTGGCCGAGGAGTTTCGTCGTGGACGCTTTGTCGTGGGCAAGCGGCTGAGGCCATTGCTTGGCATGTTGGATCGCGTTGATTTCACCGTCGCGGAGCAGGATCCTTATTCGAGCGATTCGTTTTCGACTGCGACGCTTGAGATCACCGATCGCTGGTATCTCTCCGCTGGCATGGATGCCGAGGGGGATTCGAGGGTTTTTGGAATTTGGCGACTCACTTTCCGATGATGAAATTTGCATGGCTCATGATGATTTCGCTAGCGACTATGATGGTCGCTCATGGCGAAACGCGTGTGCGCATCAGCGGGCTCAGTGGTCGCAGTGAGGGTCAGGTGCTTGAGTCGATGGGTGGTCGGCTTGACCATGTGCGCGGCTCGGCGGCAACGCCGGCATCGGCGGAGGATGCGGCATTTCTATTGGGTCAGGTTTTGAAAAAGGACGGTTATGATGGTGCGAAGGTGAGTTGGAAAATTGCAGCGTCTGATGAAATCCGGCTG
>CAIVXP010000338.1 GCA_903909905.1 Akkermansiaceae bacterium | reverse complement strand
TAGAAATCATTCGGTGCCGACCAGTCGGCGGCGAGTGGGTGTTTGTGGCCACCGATGGTGGCGGTCTCGACTGCCCAGCGTTTGTTGAACTGCCAGGTTGGCATGCCTTTGCGATCGAATTCGAGTGTGGCGGTGATGTTGTAGGGCAGGCCGTTGGGCAGCAGGTAGCGCTCGCGCTTCATGCCGACGGGCGAGGTGGATTTCCAACCGACTGCCGGAATTCCAAGGCCGTGGTTGCCGTTGTGTTTATTGACTTCTGTGACCTCAATGCTCGAGGCGGGCACGAGCGCGTCGAGCGTATCGGGATCGACATGCTTGCGGTCGGCGATGGCAAGGCGGGTGCCGATTGATGCTGCGCGATCATTCCACGAACCGCGGCCGCAGCGAATTTGATCGAAGAGTTTGCCGACTGCGGCGTTGTAGCGATCGCGTGCGGCGGGCCATTCGTTTTTGCGCGAAGCGCTGCCGAGAATCGACCAGTTGGCACGAGCCTCATCGATCAGCGAAGCCGAGGGGGCGCGCGAGGTTCGTGGGATTGAGGCGCAGTTTTTGGGGATATGCGGGGCGCATTGGCTCAGCAAGATAAGGGGCAGGGCCGCAAAAATGATTCGTGGGAAAAGGGCGAGCATGATCGTTAGGCCGGAAAGTAAGCCACGCGTCACCAAGTATGCCAAGCCCTGAAAGTGCTGGCGCGGTGCATGCGGCGCGCTGATTTTGCACGATACGAACTTGGCCGACGGATTTTTGACTTTTCAAAAGTCGGCTGTGGGATTACTCTCGTCGTCCGCCAACTAATGGTGGTCGTAGCTCAGTTGGTAGAGCCCCGGATTGTGATTCCGGTTGTCGCGGGTTCGAGTCCCGTCGATCACCCCATCTTTCCCATCGAAGGTTCAATACGGGCTTTGGGCGGGGGAGAAGGAATTCAAATGATTGAACCATGCTGCCGCTCGAGAGCCGTATTCAATACAAGTTTCGCAACTCGCTGCTATTGGCCGAGGCCTTGACTCACCCCAGTCTCGCTTACGAGTCGCAGCAACAGAATTTCGACAATCAGCGTTTGGAGTTTTTGGGCGATGCGGTGCTCCAATTGATTGTCACCGAAGAGCTCTTTCGCCGCTTTGTTGGGTCCAGCGAGGGTCAACTTACCAAACTGCGTTCGCGGGTGGTTTCGAGGCGAGCTTTGGCGAAGCTTGCGATGGTGATTCGCTTGGGTGACTACATCCTGCTCGGTAAGGGCGAGGAGTCGACCGGTGGCAGGCGCCGTTTGTCGACTTTGGCCGATGCATTTGAGGCGCTCATTGGCGCGGTGTTTCTCGATTCTGGCGTCGAAAAGGCGCGCGACTTGGTTTTGCGCCTGCTTGAGGAGGAGCTTGGCGGCATGGTGGATAGCCCCGAGGAGATGAACCCAAAGGGAGAGTTGCAGGAGCGATTGCAGGCCATTCACCCGCAAGCGCCGGTGTACCGGATCATTGGCGAAAGCGGTCCAGACCACCGTCGAGTCTTTCAGGCTGAGGTTTCCTGGTGCGAAAAAGTATTGGCGACCGGCAAAGGCAAGAGCAAGAAGGACGCCGAGGCCCGTGCAGCGGCCGAGGCTTTGCGGGCGCGGTTGTGGGATGCATGATCCATGCCGCGAGAATGTCACTTGGCAAGCGGGCAGCATGAATGGAGATTGAGCGCGCGATGCCTATGTGTCTTTCGGATTTGCGCGAGCAATTGCCTGCGGGCGGTTTGTTTGGCGGCGGTTCGTGGCGGTGGTCGCCTGAGCCATTGATGTTAAGCCGGGCGGAGGCAGATGGTCTCGCGGCTTTGGGCCATCCACTCGCGCGCTTTCAACAGGCCTGCGATGAAATTTACCGAAGGAGCGCGGCGGGTTCTTTGCCGTCGTGGATTGCGGATTGGTTGGATCGTGGCAAGCCGGATTGGCTCGTCTCCCTGCAACGCGCCAAGGGCATGGCCGGTCACGCGCCGCGGGTAATCCGCCCTGATTTGATGATGGCCGATGATGGCTTTGCGATGTCCGAGCTCGACAGTGTGCCGGGTGGCATCGGCGTGGCTGCTTGGATGGCTCGGG
>CAIVXP010000337.1 GCA_903909905.1 Akkermansiaceae bacterium | reverse complement strand
CGCTTTCCTGAATTTGAAGTTGAGCCACGCTTGGGCGGCCCGCATGCGGCAGGTGTGGGCGCGGTGCTTTCCTTCGGACGCGCGGCACCATCCCCCGCATACCAGCGCGAGCAAATGCCCGAGTACCTGCGGCGGGCGTGAGCCGCGAGCGAGGGAACCACGAAATTCACGAGAGAGTTTCCTTGTATCGGCGCCGCGAGCCGCGTCGCCCTACCTTTTCAAAAGCTTGGAACAGGATGTTCCAAGGAAGGTAATGCGGTTGGCCGCGGCGATTTCGGTGATGTCGCTCAGGCCCTTGCCATTGCTGCCGATGGCAGCATGATCGGGCTTATGCGTAGCTGCGGATCGAAGCCTGCACGCTTTCATAAACGAGGGCTTCCTTGTGCAGCACCGGCGCATTGCCCGCGCCTTTGAATTCCCATGCGGCGACATGCGAGAAACTTTCGTCGTGGCGCTTGGCCTCACCGGCCTGGGTCTTGCCCGATTGCACTTCGCTATCGGCCTCGGTGAACTGGTGCTCAACGCGGAAGTGACCGCCACACGACTCTTCGCGCTCGCGAGCATCGTAGCACATCATTTCGCCAAACTCGATGAAGTCGGCCACACGGCCGGCCTTTTCGAGTTCCATGTTCACCGAATCGCCCGAGCCGGGGATCAGCACGCCTTGGCCGGGGGTCCAGAATTCCTCGCGGATTTCGGCGATGCGCTTGATCGCGCCATCGAGGCCTACGCGCGAGCGGGCCATGCCGCACTCGTCCCACATGATCTTGCCGAGCTCGCGGTGGAACGAATCGACCGTGCGCTTGCCTTGGATCGAAAGCATGCGGCTGATTCGCTCGCGGGTTTCGGCTTCGGTTTGTTTGAATTCCGGCAGGTCGGTGTTCACCGAGCCCGGCTTTTGGCCGACGAGGTAGTTGGCGATGGTCGTGGGGATCACGAAGTAGCCGTCGGCAAGGCCTTGCATCAGCGCCGAAGCGCCGAGACGGTTGGCACCGTGATCGGAGAAATTTGCTTCGCCCAGCACATGCAGGCCGGGGATGTTCGACATCAAATTGTAATCCACCCACAGCCCGCCCATCGTGTAGTGGACGGCCGGATAAATCATCATCGGCAACTTGTACGGATCTTCGCCGGCGATCTTTTCGTACATCTGGAAAAGGTTGCCGTAACGCGCGCGGATCGTCGGCTCGCCAAAGCGCTGGATCGCATCGCGGAAGTCCAGATAAACGCCGAGCCCGGTCGATGAAACGCCGCGGCCTTCATCGCAAACCTCCTTCGCGGCACGCGAGGAAATGTCGCGCGGCGAGAGGTTGCCGAAGGACGGGTACTTGCGCTCGAGGAAATAATCACGGTCGCCTTCCGCGACATCGTTCGGGCTCATTTGTTTCGCGCGAAGTTTGGCAGCGACCTCGGGCGACTTTGGCACCCAGATGCGGCCATCGTTGCGCAGCGATTCGGACATGAGCGTGAGCTTCGATTGGTAATCGCCGCTCACCGGAATGCAGGTCGGGTGAATCTGCGTGAAGCAGGGGTTGGCAAACAAAGCGCCGCGGCGGGTGGCACGCCATGTGGCAGTGACATTGCAGCCCATCGCGTTGGTCGAAAGGAAAAAGACATTGCCGTAGCCGCCGGTCGCAAGGATCACCGCATCGGCAGCATGGCTGCTGATTTCGCCGGTCTTGAGATCACGCACGACGATGCCTTTGGCATGACCGCCGACGAGCACGAGATCGAGCATCTCGGTGCGCGGGTACATTTTGACGCCACCCTTTTTGATCTCCTTTTCGAGAGCCTGATAGCATCCGATGAGCAATTGCTGTCCAGTTTGGCCGCGGGCGTAAAAAGTGCGCGAAACTTGGGCGCCACCGAAGGAGCGGTTGTCGAGCAGGCCGCCGTACTCGCGGGCAAAGGGCACACCCTGCGCGACGCATTGATCGATGATCGAGTTCGACACTTCGGCAAGGCGATGGACATTGGCCTCACGCGAGCGGAAGTCGCCGCCCTTGATGGTGTCGTAAAACAAACGGCGCACCGAGTCGCCGTCGTTGCGATAATTTTTAGCGGCGTTGATGCCACCCTGCGCGGCAATCGAGTGCGCGCGGCGCGGGCTATCTTGATAGCAGAAGCATTTCACCTGATAACCCAGCTCGGCGAGCGATGCTGCAGCCGATCCACCGGCAAGACCGGAGCCGACGACGATGACAGAAAACTTCCGCTTGTTCGCCGGGTTGATGAGCTTGGAGTCCATCTTGTGCTTGGACCACTTTTGTTCAAGCGGGCCGGATGGGATCTTGCTGTCGAGGATGATGGACATGGGAAATGTGGTTGGAGTTGACCGCCGCGATGGGCATTCATTTTTTCAAAAATCCGAGAAGAACCGAGATCGGGATCGAAATGAAACCGAACCAAATGATGAGGCTGAAGGCCGAGGAAAATTGGCGGATGGCACCATCGTTCTTCTTGGTCCGCAAACCAAGCGTCTGAAAGATCGAGGCCACTCCGTGATGCAGGTGCGAGCACAAGAGCGTGATCGCGAGAATGTAAAATGCGGAAACGAGAATGCTTTTGAAGCCCACGATCACCATGCCGTAAGGGTCATCCTTGCCGAGCGATGCGAGTTCGCAATCGACACGCACGGTGAAGTGCAGCAGATGGAAAATCACGAAGGCGAGGATCGTGAGCCCCGACCAGATCATCAGGCGCGATGACTTGGTGGCTTGGATGGTCGCTTTGCATTCATAAGGTTGGCGGGCGGCGCGATTCTGACGCGTCAGCGCGATGGTGCCGACGACATGCAGCGTCACCGCCACCAGCAACCCAATGCGCGCGATCCAGATGCCGGCGCCGTGCAGCATCGAGTGAAGAAACGCGGCGTAATCATTGAAGGCTTCGCGGCCGGCGTAGATCAGCAGGTTGCCGGCGAGGTGCCCGGCAAGAAACAGGCAGAGCAAGAGACCCGTCACCGCGACCACGATTTTTTTCCCGATG
>CAIVXP010000336.1 GCA_903909905.1 Akkermansiaceae bacterium | reverse complement strand
GGCGTCCCAGTATTCCTGCGAGGTTGGCGGGAAAGCGTAGATCGAATGCCAGATCGAGGAACCGGTGAATCCGTTGACGGCTACACGGTGCGGGGCTTTCGAGAAGCCCGGCTTGGCATTGAAAAATGCGCGGGCGGCCTTTGCGGTAAGCGCCATTTTCTTCGCGGCGCGGCGACGGACGCCCTCGGGTTCGCCATTGCCCCAGACATCGGGCGGGAGGATAGATTTGTGGCGGGCGTCGATCGGGTCACAAACGGCCTGACCGACGAGGTGGCTCGAGATCGAGAAGCAGGTGAGACCATGGTCGGCGAGGAGTTCCCATTTTTCGCGAATGTAGGACTTCGACGAAGCGGCATGGTCGACATCGAAGTGGTCGCCCCAGCACGCGAGTTCGACGCCGTCGTAGCCCATCTTTTTCACAAGCGGGGCGAGATCGGCGAGCGGGAGGTCGGCCCATTGGCCGGTGAACAATGTCAGAGGTCTTGGCATGGTGTGTGGGGGTGGGAGTTTGGATTGGGTGGAATTATTTGCCTATGTGTGACTTAAAAATCTTATAAGAAATCGACTGCTGTGTGATCACCCTAACGCGGTTTTTTTGATCCTTTGAACTTTTATCTTTTTCTGCGTCCGCCCCTACGAGGTGCTTCTGATTGGCCGTCTATATTAGCCTCGGTTATCGCTTTTTGGACAGCATCGCGAATGGGGCCCTCTGGAGCAGCAGCGAGGACTTTGTTGGCGTAGTCTTTCTTATCCTTCACATTGGCTTTCACGGTCGGAAATAAAAGGCGTGTGGCGGCTTTGAAGAGTTTTTCGCGACTGGGCTCATCCAAGTCAGGAACCGAGGCGGCAGCGAGGATGGAGTCGCCGGCAGCGAAATCGGACCAAGACGCAAATTGATCGATGGCGGATGATCGAAGCTTGGGATCGCTGCGAATCCACTCTACCAACGTCTCGGCGGACTCGCGACAACGGAGAGCGGGGATGGTGTAGATGAGCATTTCGCGGTTTTCCGGGGATGCGGCCTGGAATGCCGGGAGGAAGCCCGACTTCCAGAGAGCGGCTTCGGCGCTTAATCTTGGAGCGATTTTACGGAATGCGGCGATGTAGGGTTTGGGGTCGGAGCCTTTCGGAGTTTCGCCGATCCAGCGGAGGAGTTGGGAGGCCGTTTCGAATTGCCCCATGATTTCGAGCGAGGCAAGCGCGGCTTGGCGCTGCTCGGCGCCGGACTTCGGGGCGGCGAGTTTGAGAAGGAAGGCTTCCGTGCCATCCGGATTACGGAAGGCGAGTAGCGTGATGTAATTGGGGCTTGGCGCGCCTTGAGACTGCTCGAAAATTCGTTTTTCGAGGCCTGGAATCTTCAAGCGATTGATGGCGAGTGAAGCAACGGGCTGGGTTTGAGGAGATTTTTTGAGGGATTCGGCAACGAGAAAGTCCAAGCTTTTTTCGGTGCCGCAGGAGCCGAGAAGTTCGATGGCGATAGCCTTTTTGCTGCCGTCAAGAGACGCGGCGAGGGCTAGGAGATCATCTTCACGCGAGGTGTCCGATTTTTGCGCCAGCGCGACATGCACGGCGAGGCGTGCATCCTCATTGAGGGTTGGCAGTGCGGCGAGAACGGGATCCTTCAGCTTGGCGTTGCCTGTAAGAACGGCGAGGTGGAGGATTTCGCGGGTGCCCGGAGTGTCTTGTTTGGCGAGGAGTTCAGT
>CAIVXP010000335.1 GCA_903909905.1 Akkermansiaceae bacterium | reverse complement strand
TGCGATGCCATCGGTTTGCTTTGAGGACACCGTGCCGCGTTTGACGCGGAAATTTGTGAGGCCGGGTCCGCAGGTGATTGTGAATGTCACCAACGATGGTTGGTTTAAGGAATCCGCCGCAGCGGCGCAGCACTTTGCCAATGCCAAGTTTCGCGCGATTGAGCTGCGGCGGCCGATGATTCGCTGTGCCAACAGCGGGGTGAGCGCGGCGGTCGATACGACCGGTAAAGCGCAGGTCTTAGTTGATGCGAAGGGCAGTCACTTCACTCGCGGTTCGCTGTGCGTCGATGTGGCGGTGCCGAAGAGCGCGTCGTTTTCGCTTTATTCGTTGATCGGCGATTGGGCGGTGGCGCTCGGCGGGTTGCTGGCGTTTGGATGGGCGTGTAGGAGTGGTGCGGGCGGTCCTCTTCGAAATGATGGCCGAAGAAGTCGATAGCTATCCTGCGGGATTTGCGTGACCGTCGTCGAATGTCACTACCGTCGCAACGCTACTTGGCCGACTCTCAGCAAGGGGCGTGTGTGAAAAGCCTGAAAGATAACGCATTGTGAAGCGCAACGGCAGTGCCGCCATTGAATCGGCAATCAGGAAAATCTGGCCACGAGGATTTACCCCACCTCCCAGCAAGCCGATCCCAGCCTGACCACACCCGCTGCTTTTTGACTAGCGGGCCGAATCAAACTTGAAAAATCAATCCTGATGAAAATGATCACCCCCAGTAGCCCGACCGATTTTAACGATCTGCGGGACATCACCCTGAAAATCTGCGTCAAAAAATTGAGATGAAGTTATTCAAAATACCCGCTCTTGGATTTGCGTTGTTTTTTGCAATTCCGGCGTCCCTCGCGGCCTCGCGGCCGAATGTGCTCCTCGTGATGACCGACGACCAGGGGTTTGGCGATGCGGGCTTCCAGGGGAATCCGGTTTTAAAAACCCCGCATTTGGACAACTTGGCGCGCAGCGGGGTGCGGTTCACCGATTTTCTCGCGAGCCCGACCTGCTCACCGTCCCGGGCCTCGCTGATGACAGGCCGGCATGAGTTCCGCTCCGGGGTGACCCATACCATCGAAGGAAGAAATCTGCTGCGCTTGGGAGTTTCCACAATGGCGGGAGCCTTCTCCTCAGCTGGCTACCGCACCGGTATTTTTGGAAAATGGCATCTCGGCGACCCGAGGCCTTTTCATCCTTTGGATCGAGGCTTTCAGCACGCTCTCCTAGTTGGTGGGGGGGCGACCGGCCAAACGCCGGATTTCTGGGGCAACACCATGTTCGACCCCCACTTGCAGGAGGGCGGCAAATGGAAGCCCTTCCAAGGCTACATGACCGATATTTTTGTGGACGAGGCGTTGAAATGGATCCGCGCGGAGAAGCAACCATGGTTGTGCTACCTACCGCTCAACGCGCCGCATGTGCCGCTACAAATCGCCGACGAATGGGTGAAGCCTTACCGCGATGCGGGTCTGCCGGAAAACCTCGCCAAATTTTACGGCATGATCACGAATCTCGATTCAGCCTTGGGCCGGATGCTCGCCGGACTCACCAAAGATGGTCTCGACCGCGAGACGATCGTGATTTTCCTCAGTGACAACGGCACCGCTCTGGGGGGGGCACCACGCCCGGGGGATTTTAATGGCGGCCTGCGCGGCACCAAGGGCAGCGCCTTCCAGGGCGGCGTGCGGATTCCCGCAGTCTTCTCCTGGCCGGGACACTTTCCCGCGAACCGCACGGTTGCTACCCTCTCCTCGCTTTGCGATGTGCTGCCCACTCTTGCCCAAGCCTGTGGTCTCGATCTTGCTGGATTTCCCACACCCGACGGGCGCTCGCTTCTGCCGATTCTGCTCGCCGGCGAGCAGCCGCCCGATTGGCAAGATCGAATTCTGCCGACCCATGTGGCGCGCTGGTCATCGAATACTTCCGTGGACAAGCTGCCCTTCCTCAACGCTTCCGTCCGCAACCAGCGCCACAGCCTCGTCAACGGCGAGAAACTCTACGACCTCGAATCCGATCCGGGTCAAAGCCATGACATTTCAAAATCCCATCCTGAAGTCCGCGACAATCTTCGCAAAGCGCATTTAAAATGGTGGGAATCCGTCCGCGACGCCGCCCTCACGCCCCAACCCTTTCCCATCGGCCTCCTTGGAACCGGAGCGGTGGAATTGACCTGCATGGATTGGCAGCCAAGCCGCGCGATGCCCGAACCCCTGCCAGCGGGCCTTTGGGAGCAGGAACACATTCGCGAATGGACGGCTGGCCGCAAAATCTCCGGCGTGGACGGCGCGTGCGGAGGTTGGCTTGTGGAGGCGGAAACCCCCGGGAGGTATTTGATCGAAATGCGTCAGCGGCCCCACGGCGCACAGGAATTGGCTTCATTCGCCAAGGGATTCGCGGAACTGGAGATCGCCGGGAAAAAACACCGTGTGGAAATTTCCGCCGACTCCAACACCGTCCAGCTTCGGGTGGAGCTCACTCCTGGACTTTATTTCCTCGAACCCCTGATCTATGGCCAGCGCGCATCTGGCAAGCCACAGGGGGCTTATTTTTGCAGAATCCTTCCCGAGCTGCCGCATAACCCGTGAATATCAATACAACCGCACGCCAGCGCGGCCTCAAAAAAATCGCAAAGTTTTGCGGCGTCTCGATGATGCCCGCATCCCTCGCGCTCGGCAGGCTGGCACTCACAGCCTCTCAAGTGCTCCAGAACTCGGGAAGAGCCTGTCCTGACCCTTTGCTCCACATTTACCAATGACACGAACACAAGAACACCACGGCATTCATTCCTCATGGATGGAGAGTGCAGCTTTCGACTGGCGCGACGCCACTCCGCTAGGAAACGGAGTGCTCGGCGCTATGCAATTTGGAGGCCTCGCCCACGAACGCATCCTCTTCAACCACGAGCGCTATTACGGCGGGGCGATCTCGCCGGACCTGCCGGAAAGTTCCCACATGCTCGCGGAAGTGCGACGCCTGCTCGATGTGGGGGATTTTACCACTGCCAACGATGTTTACCGCCGCGCGTGGCGTGAAATCGGATATCTCGCGGACAGCGCGCACTACCTGCCCGGGCCGGTTTTGAACATACGCCGCGAGATTGGTGGGGCCTTCCGTAATTACCGGCGCTGGCTGGATTTTGCCAAGGGGGTCGCCGGGGTGGACTGGAAGCTCGACGGACACCACTTTAGTCGCTCGACCTTTGTCTCGATGGCCGACTCGTGTTTCGTTTTCCAACCCTGCGAGGAGGGCGACGCACCGTCCGAGTTGTTGCTGTGGTTCGCTTCACAGGATCTTGCAGAAGCGATAGACCACACCGACAGCCTGCAGCCTTTGAACATCCGGCAAACGACAACCTTCGGAAACGGTTGGCTTGCCTCACGCTTCGATGGTCCGGATGAGGCCTCCTGCGCCGTTGTTGCCCACTGGGGCGACCTAGCCTCTTCGCGCGTCGGCGGCCATTCCGTCCGCATCGCGCCCGAGCCGGGCTGCCGGATTGTTTCCAACATGCTCATTGCCCCCACACCCGAGCAATTGAAGGCGGAGATTGAGAGGCTTGCTGCCCTCGTCATACGCACCGACCTGCAATCCCGCCATGAGGCGATTCACTCCGAGCGCTACGGGCGTTGCGTCCTCAATCTCGAGGTGGACGGCTCAGAGCTCTCGAACGATGAGCTTTTGCTGAAAGCCTACCGCGGCGATGTGCCCGACGCCCTGCTGGCGCGCTTGGCGAATTTCGGCCGCTACCTGCTCGTGGCATCCGCGGCGAAGGGAACGCTTCCGCCGAACCTCCAGGGAATCTGGAACGGTAACCACCTCCCACCCTGGTGGTGCGTATTTTTCTTCAATGAAAACCTCCAGATGGCCATCTGGCCTGCACTGCCGGGCGGTCTGCCCGAGTGCGTCGAGGGAGTGTTCGACCTTCTCGAGGAGAGGATGGACGACTTCCGCACGAATGCAAAAAACATGTTCGCTTGCCGTGGCATTCTCCCGCCGCTTTACATGTCTCCCGAGTGCGGCCTGAAGAAAAACCTCCAAGCGCATGTGCAATTCTGGACTGGCAGCGGCGCGTGGCTCGCTCAGATTTATTACGATTACTGGCTCCACACCGGCGACCGTGAATTTCTTGTTAAGCGTGCGATTCCATTCATGCGCGAGGTGGCTTGGTTCTATGAGGACTTTCTCGTGGAGGGTAAAGATGGCTTCCTCCACAGTTACCCCGGCAATTCGCCGGAAAATCATCCGCTCGGCCATGTTAGCCCGAAGGGTCACCCCGCTCGCATCTGCGTGGACGCCACGATGGATTTCGCCCTCGTGCGCGAACTTTTGGGCAACCTCCTCGCGTCCGTCCGTCTCATCGAGGGTGGCGAGTGCGAGGATGCCAAGCGCTGGCAAGATATGCTCCAAAAGCTCCCGCCCTACCGTATCAACGAGGACGGAGCGATCGCCGAATGGGTAGATCCGCGCCAGATGGACAACTACCACCACCGCCACCTCTCACACCTCTACCCGCTTTTCCCCGGCTTCGAGATCACGCCCGACAACTCCGAATTGTTCGAGGCCTGCCGTATTGCGGTGGAAAAACGCCTCGTCGTTGGACTGGCGGATCAAACAGGCTGGTCACTCGCTCACATGGCTCACATCTACTCGCGCCTCGGCAAACCCGGGCGCGCCCTGCAATCTCTGCAACTCCTCTGTCGCTCCGTCGTCGGCGTGAATCTCTTCACCGCCCACAACGACCTTCGCGACATGGGCATCACCATGGACTACCGAAAGGGTCCGCGCCCGCTTGTGCAGACCGAGGCCAACAATGGCATCACCTCTGCGGTTTACGAAATGCTCGCCCTTTCAACCCCGGGCATGCTTCGGTTGCTTCCAGCTCTGCCCTGGAGCTGGCGTCATGGCAGCCTGAAAGGTATGCGCCTGCGCGGTGGCGGTATTCTCGACTTGGAATGGGATCGCACCGAGGGCTGGTGGCGCGCCCGCTTCACTGGTGATAAACGCCAGGTCCTATTCGGCAATGATCGCGGCAAGAGTCTCGAACTTTCGACCGAAACCGTCGAGTCGTCCGAGGGCGTTTTCCACAAACTAGAAGGCGTCTTCCATGAATCGGCTTTTACAGCTCCCGCTTAAAGATAAAACCCCACACCCGTACTCTTCTCTATGGATAATACACTCGCAGGAATCGATTACATCAGCATCGCCCTCATGATTTTGGCGACGGTTGGCATCGCCATCTACTTCACTAAATCGGGCGGCAAGGACATGGAGTCCTACTTTGTTTCCGGCCGCTCCCTGCCTTGGTTCGCTGCCGGCGCCTCGCTCACGGCCACCAGTTTCGCCGCAGACACACCGCTTTGGGTCACGGCCCTGGTGCGCGAGCACGGAATCCATTTCGTGTGGCAATTCTGTGCTCCCTTCACGGGAGCGGTTCTGACGGTCGTCTATTTCGGACGGCGCTGGCGCCGGATGGCTTTGCTCACGGATGTGGAAATGTTGGAGCTTCGCTTCGGCGGCGGTTTCGCGAAGTTCCTGCGCGGATGGAGCGGCTTCTTCGGAGCTTTAGTCATGTGCCCGCTCATGTGCGGCTGGGTTATCATGGCCATGGAAACGATCTCCCGCGAAGCCCTCGGCCTTCCGCCGGAAATGCGTCTCTATGTGACGATCGGCGTGGTCGCGCTGGCTATTGTAGTCTCCACCTTCGGCGGCCTTTCGGGCGTTGTTTACTCCGATTTTTTCCAACTGATCGTCGCCACCATCGGCACACTCATACTGGCCGGAATGTCCGTTTGGGCCGTCGGAGGCCCAGCGGAAATGGTCGAAAAACTACGCGGAATCCAGGACTGGCCTGGCAGCGGCCTTAATCTTCTTCCGAGCATCGGATCACAGCATGGCCAGTTGCCTTTCTGGGATGCACTCACCTTTATACTTCTCGGCTTTAGTATTGCGATCGGCGGTGGTTACAACGCCCAGCGCCTCCTCGCCTGTAAAAACTCCAGTCACGCCAGCGGCGCCCAACTCTTACACACCGTCCTCTACTACGCACTTATGCCGTGGCCTTGGATTATCGTCGCTCTTTGCTCGATGATCCTGATTCCTAATCTTCCAACCGCTGAAAACGGCAGCGCTTACCCTAAGATGCTCATGTTGGTCCTGCCAGCGGGATTGCGCGGCCTGCTCGTGGCGGGCCTCCTTGCTGCCTTCATCTCGACGATCACCACCCTTTTCAATTGGGGCTCGTCCTACCTGATGAATGACGTCTTCCGGCGTTTTATCAAATCCGATTCCTCCGAGCACAGCTATGTGGTCGCGGGCCGATTCGCCACGGTGCTCATCGCCGCCGCGGGCGCGTCGGTCGCCCTGATGGCCGACTCGATCCTGCAGCTTCTCTCGATTTTCTATGTACTCGGTGCGGGAGGCATTATCATCGCGTTCGCCCAATGGTTCTGGTGGCGCCTAAACCGCTACGGATCGATCGCCGGCCTAATCGCCGGCTGGGTTATGGTTGTTGCCATGCTGGTTTTCAAAATATTCGACACCCCGATGGCCGCGCTTCTCGGTTTGGAGGACGGTGTGCAATTTTCCACAGCCGAGCGTCTCACCGGGGCTAGGATGCTTTTATCCGTCGTTTTCGTCACCACTGTGACTGTCGTGGTTACGCTCCTCACCCCACCCGAGCCAATGGAAGGTTTGAAAAAATTTCTTCTCAGCGCGCGGCCTTTCGCTTTTGGATGGAAACCCGTGATTCGTGATTTGGGCGAGCCCTATGATTCGGTGGAGAGCTTCGGTCGCACGATGATTTCATGGTTCATCGGCATGGTCATGGTGCTATCCCTCATCTATGGCATCGGGGAACTCATCCTGGGGAAAATAGCCGTTGGCATTTCATGCCTTGCTCTTGCGATAGCCACGCTGTGGTGGACACTG
>CAIVXP010000334.1 GCA_903909905.1 Akkermansiaceae bacterium | reverse complement strand
GGATGCGGCGCGTAAGGAGCAGATTGGCCGCAAGATTTGGCAGAATGAATGCGGCGGAAGCGTGAGCGGGCTTACGACATGGAATGCGGGTGAGGAGTTTCCATCGCTGGGGATCGGGCATTTCATTTGGTACCCGGCGGGCTTCAAGGGGCGCTTCGACGAGAGCTGGCCGAGTTTTGTGAGCTACGCGAAAAGCAAGGGCGCGAAGCTGCCGGAGGTCGCGCTCGAGCGTTACAGCCCGTGGACGAGTAAGGCGCAATTTCAGCGTGAGTTCGATGCCCCGCGCCTGAGCTCGCTGCGCAAGTGGCTCGCGGCGAACATCGGCGTGCAGACGGATTTCATCATCGCGCGCTCGCGAGCGGCTTTGCCGAAGATTCTCGCGGCCGCGCCGGACTCGGAGAGAAAGCGCATCGAGGCCAACTACCACAAAGTCGCCACGACCCCGCAAGGGACCTATGCGTTGATTGATTATGTGAACTTCAAGGGCGACGGCTGCTCCAAGGCCGAGCGTTACGATGGCCGTGGCTGGGGTCTGCTGCAGGTGCTTGGTGAGATGCGCGATGTCCCATCGGGCCCGAGCGCTGCAAAGGAATTTGCGGCCTCCGCCAAACGCGTGCTTTCAAGACGCATCGCCAACTCCCCGCCCGAACGCGGCGAGAAACGCTGGGAACCCGGTTGGCACAACCGCTGCGAAACCTACGGCCGACCGCTGTGAGAAATTTTGATGGGGAGCACACGCGCCCTCGCGTGTGCCGCGCCGCGCCCCCGCGGCGTGGAGGTGAAAATTCCCGCCTAACATGAATGTTAAAGGCGGCGGGCGAGGCCGCCCGCGCCACCTGGCCCGGGCGTCCCGCCCGGAGCCTCCAACCAAAAAGTTACTCGACTTTCCATAATCGGGCGCAACGCGGTTCTGGTGCTGAAAATGGAGCGACAAAACGCCCCAGCTCTGTTTTCAGCGAGGGCGCTGAAAACCACACGCGAGGGCGCGTGTGCTCCCCTGTTTCACCCTTCCTGCCGCAGCAAATTCCACGCGGTGACGAGGGCCTTGAGGCCGGCCATTTCGATGGATGGATCGATGCCGGCGCCCCAGAGCAGGCGGCCGTCTTCATGCTGGACCTGGACATAGGCCGCGGCGCTGGCATCCGAGCCGCCGCGCACGGCGTGTGAACGGTAGTCGGTGACCTTGAAGTTTTTGAGCCCGATGTTTTCCAGCGCATGGACGAAGGCATTGATCGGCCCGTTGCCGGTGCCGACGCACTGACGCGACTCGCCATCAAGTACGATGGTCGTAGTACATTGCACTTGCCCGCGTTCGCCGACATGGTGAATGAGCTCGTAGTCGGTGACATCGAGCGGGTTGGAAATGTTGACGAACTCGCGGAGAAAGGCCTCGCGGATTTCATCGAGGGAAAGTTCGCGGCCGAGTTCGTCGGCGAGGTCGTAGATGCGTTTGCCAACCTGCGGGTGCATGGTCTTGGGCAGTTCGAAACCGTGCTCGCGGTCGAGCACATAGGCGACGCCGCCTTTGCCCGATTGGGAATTGATGCGGATGATCGCCTCGTACGAGC
>CAIVXP010000333.1 GCA_903909905.1 Akkermansiaceae bacterium | reverse complement strand
TGAACGGCGGCAACCACGGCAAAGCCTTCGCCACCAACTTCAACCCGGAAATCAACATCCGCGAAGTCACCGCCGAGTGCCGTCATTTTGAAAATGGCAGCTTCGTCGAAACCCCACCGATGTCGCTTCACCAGTCGTTCACCTGCCCGGACGGAGTCGGTACTTACGAAATCTACCGCATGTACCACGAGGAACTCGAATCCCTCGTCAAACACATCCCCACGATCCGCCGTGCGCAGTTCTGGATGTCATTCTCATCAAACTACCTCAAGCACCTCGAGGTCCTCGGCAATGTCGGCATGACCCGCATCGATCCGGTCGTTTACAACGGCGTCGAAATCATCCCGCTCCAGTTCCTCAAGGCCGTGCTGCCCGACCCCGGCGACCTCGGCAAAACCACCAAAGGTAAAACCTGCATCGGCAACATCATTACCGGACTCAAAGACGGCCACTTCAAGGCGATCTACGTCTACAACATCTGCGACCACGAGGCCTGCTTCGCCGAAGTCGGATCCCAAGCAATTTCCTACACGACCGGAGTCCCCGCGATGATCGGCGCCAAACAGATGCTCGAAGGCAAGTGGCGCAAGGTCGGCGTCTGGAACATGGAACAACTCGACCCCGATGGCTTCATGGCCGACCTCAACCAATTCGGCCTCCCATGGAAATGCGTCGAACTCACTCACCAGCAGGCCGAAAAACTCGCGGTGATTTGAGGAAATCGTGCCTACAATGTAAATTTTTTCGTTCCTCGGGCGGCAATTTCAACTTGTCAGCGCGCGGCCCCGAAAGCATGCTCGCGGACATGAAACCGCCGCACCAAATCCGCCTGCTTTCGAGGGGATTACGGCCATCCGCGCGAGCCACCGAGCCCGCCTTATCCCTTTCCCGCCCGCCCGTCGGCCCACGACGGACCACCCCATGATTGATTCTACCGAGCGGCTCATCCTTCACCTCGATAAATGCAAGCCACAGGACTCCGCTCCTGTTTGCGCCATCGATACCGAGGCCGACAGCCTCCATCGCTACCGTGAATCCCTTTGCCTGATCCAATTTGCCGCCCATGGCGAATCGGTGCTCATCGACCCTTTGGCGATCGACGACCTCAAACCGCTCGCCTCTTACCTCAGCGAGGCGACCGTCTGGATGCACGGCGCGGACTACGACATGACGATGTTCAAGCGCGAGTTCGGCCACCTGCCGGCCGTCGTGTACGACACGCAGATCGGCGCCCGCCTGCTTGGCGCCCGCCGCTTCGGCCTCGGCGATCTGGTCCAGCAGTACTTTGGCATCGAGCTCTCAAAGTCCTCGCAGAAGGCCGATTGGGGCAAACGCCCGCTCTCGCCCAAGATGATCGAGTACGCGCTCAATGACGTCGACTACCTGCTCGAAATGGGCGAGCGCATTGTCAGCGGGCTCAAGGAAAAGGAACGCTACGAGTGGTTTGAGGAAAGCTGCCACGCCGCCCGCCGAAAGGTCCTCGAGCGCGATGATAGCCGTGAGGAAAACTGGCGCATCCAAGGCTCCGGCAAGCTCGAGCCATGGGGCCTCGCCTGCCTGCGCGCGATCTGGCAATGGCGCGACGCCGAAGCCGCCGCGTGGGACCGCCCCTCGTTCATGGTCGCGCCCAACCGCCAAATTCTCGAGTGGAGCATCGACCTCGCCTCCGGCAAACCGGTCGCCCTGCCCCACCACTTCCGCCCCGACCGCGTGAAACGCTTCCGCAACGCGATTTCCAATCTCGAGGCGATGCCGCAAACCAGCTGGCCGGAGCGCGAAAAAACCAAGCGCCGCAAGCGCGACAAGGACTTCGAAAAACGCGTCGACGAGCTGATCAAATCCCGCGACCAAGCAGCCGCCAAACTCGACATCGAGGGCTCGCTCATCGCGCCCCGCGCCGCCCTCGAAGCGATCGCCGCAGACGAATCCCAAGCCCTCGCGCTCCTGCTCGATTGGCAGCTTGGATGCCTGGGAATGAAAGGCTGATTTTCCAGCCTTTTTGCGAAGATTTTCGCAAAGAAGTTCCTTGTCACTTTGCAGGGTTTTTCAGACCCTCTCCCAAGCCTATGACCGACCCTTCGAACGAGCCACCAGTAGCCGAAACCAAGGTCGCCTCCGAGCAGCAATACGACGCCGCGCAAATCGACAAACTCGAGGGCCTGGAGGCGGTTCGCAAACGCCCCGGCATGTACATCGGCGACCCCGACGAACGCGGCCTTCACCACTGCGTTTTCGAAGTGCTCGACAACTCGATCGACGAACACCTCGCCGGATATTGCTCGCGCATCAAAGTCGCGATCCATGTCGATGGCTCAGTGTCGATCGCCGATAATGGTCGCGGTATTCCGGTCGACATGCACCCGAAATTCGGCATCCCCGCCGTCGAGCTCGTACTCACCAACCTCCACGCCGGCGGCAAGTTCGGCCAAGGCGCCTACAAGTACTCCGGCGGCCTCCACGGCGTCGGCGCCAAATGCGTCAACGCACTCTCCGATTGGTTCCGCGCCGACATCATGCGCAACGGCAAGGTCCACCGCATCGCCTTCGAACGCGGCAAAACCACCGAGCAACTCCATGTTGTCGGTGAGGTCGACCCGAAAAAAACCGGCACAACCATCACCTTCTTCCCCGACGCGACGATCTTCGTCGATACGATCGAATTCAAATTCGACCGCCTCGCCACCCGCCTGCGCGAACTCGCATTCCTCAACCCCGGCCTCACGATCGACCTCGAGGACGAACGCCCGGAGTCGGCGAAAAAAACCACTTTTTTCTACTCCAAAGGCATCGAGGAATTCGTCGTCCAGCTCGGCGAAAACAAAACCGTCATCCACGACGATCCGGTCATCCTTTGCGGCAAACGCCAGATCGAGCTCGACTACGACGGCAAGCAAACCACCGACGATGTTTTTGCCGATGTGGTCTTCCAGTACAACGATTCGTACAACGACCAGATCCTCTGCTTCGCCAACTCGATCCCCAACGGCGACGGCGGCACGCACCTTACCGGCTTCCGCACCGCGCTCACCCGCGCGATCAACCAATACGCCAAGGCCAACAAAATCCTCAAGGACAAGGACCCCGCGCTCTCCGGCGACGATGTCCGCGAAGGCCTCGTCTGCGTGATCTCGGTGAAAATGCCTAACCCGCGCTTCAGCTCGCAGACGAAGGACAAACTCGTCAACACCGAGATCGAAGGCGTGGTCTCCTCGATCGTCTATGAGGGCCTGATGCAGTATTTCGACGAGAACCCGACCCTTGCCCGCAAGGTCATCGAAAAATCCGTCAATGCCGCACGCGCCCGCGAAGCCGCACGCAAGGCCCGCGAAACAGTTCGCAAATCCGCCCTCTCCGGCGGCGGCCTTCCCGGCAAACTCGCCGATTGCTCGGAACGTGATCCGGCAAAATCCGAACTCTACATTGTCGAGGGTGACTCCGCAGGTGGCTCGGCCAAACAAGGCCGCGACCGCCGCACGCAAGCGATCCTCCCGCTGCGCGGCAAACTCCTCAACGTCGAGAAAGCACGCCTTCACCGCGCGCTGCAAAACAAGGAAATCCAAAACCTCATTACCGCCATCGGTGCCGGCATCGGCGACGGCGACCAGGATGGTTCATTCAACATCGCAAAAGTCCGTTACCATAAAGTCGTCATCATGACCGACGCCGATGTCGACGGCTCGCACATCCGCACCTTGCTGCTCACCTTCTTCTGCCGCCACATGCCGGAGCTCGTCAAACGCGGCTTCCTCTACATTGCCCAACCACCGCTCTATCTCGTCACCCGCAAAAAACGCTCGGAATACGTCCAGGACAACGACCAACTCAACAAGATCC
>CAIVXP010000332.1 GCA_903909905.1 Akkermansiaceae bacterium | reverse complement strand
CGGCGGTGAAGCCGGCGTCGGTGATGAGGTCTTCGCCGAAGACGATGAGGGATTTGATCGAGCCGTTGCGGACGCCGTCGCGGATGGAGCTAAGATTGGCGAAGGGGTCTTCGTTTCCGAGAATGAGCTTGGCGCCGGTGGTGTTCGGGTTGCGGTCGGCGGCGATGAGCAGGGCGTCGGCCTCGCCGAAACGGGGCACGAGCGAGAGCTGGCTGGTGCCGATTTCCGCAGCGAGCGCGCGGGCGAGGAAGAGTTCCTCATTGGTCATGCGACCGGAGGCGATGACGGCGATTTGATCGGGCGCGAAGCTCTTGATCGCCGAGGCGGCGCTTGCGAGTGCGGCGCTCCATGTCGTCGGCTCGTGAAGGCCGGCGGCATTTTTTGCGAGTGGCTGCGAGAGGCGGTTTTCACCGTCGATGTAGTGAAAATTGAGGCGGTGCGAATCCGGCATCCAGCAGGAATTCACCTCGTCATTTTGGCGCGGGGTGATGCGGTGGATTTTGTTGCCGCGCGTCCAGATGGTGATGTTGGTGCCGGTGCCGCAGTTGACATCGACGCTTGGTGTTTCCTTGAGGAACCACACGCGCATTTGGAAGCGGAAATCATTCGATGTGAGTGCGCCGACCGGGCAGATATCGGCGGTGTTGAGCGAATAATTCGAGTCGAGCAGGCGGCCAGGGTGGACGGTGAGGGTCGTGTGGGTGCCGCGCTGGGTGAAACCGAGGACCGGGTCGCCGGCGACTTCATCCATGAAACGGATGCAGCGGCTGCACATGATGCAGCGCTCGTCGTCGAGGCGGATGCGCGGGCCGATATCGACATTTTTCGGCTTTTTCACCTTCATGTCGATGAAGCGCGAGACGCCGCGGCCGTGGCCGACCGAGTGTTCCTGGAGGCGGCATTCGCCGGCCTGGTCGCAGATCGGGCAGTCGAGCGGGTGGTTGATGAGAAGAAATTCCATCACGCCCTCGCGGCATTTTTCCACCAACTCGCCGGAGGTGCGGATGCCCATGTTTTCGGCGACCGTGTTCGCGCAGGCGATGACCGGGCGTGGCATCCAACCGATCGGCTCGTAGCCGTTTTCATCGCGCTGGGGTTCTTGGCCGGGCGCGGGGCGCGGTGGCATGCCGGTTTGCACAAGGCACATACGGCAGTTGCCGGGTGCGGTGAGCTTCGGGTGATAGCAGTAGTGGGGCACGATGCTGCCGATGCTGCGGCATGCCTCAATGATCCGTGTGCCTTTGGGAAACTGGCGCCAAACGCCGTCGATCTGTACATTGACCATGCCTTTTTCGGCAGCAAGGTCCTTTGGCAATTTCAGTTCCGCAGTCGCAGAGGGTGTGTCGCTCATGGCATCGAAGTTAAACCGGGCGCGGTATGCCAAATCGCCCGGCCCGCACGCGCGGGACTATGTCGGGCCAATCCCTGCCGAGCAAGCGTGCTTTCGGAAAAAATGCAGGGATTTCGGGCGGGAATTTTTTGGCGTTCGGATTTTTTTTGGGAATTCGGATCCGGCTTTTGTGTGCGTTTCATCTGAGGTGGCTGCAAAAATAGTATCTCGAGTTGGAATTTTCCTTGCCTGTTGAGCGTAATCGAATACAAAAAAGACCACTATGAAACAATTCTCGTTTGCCTTCATCTTGTTATTGGCATCATTCTGCGCATCAATAGGCCAGTCAAAATACTCGGGAGTCTACTCTGGAACTGTTGCTGGTAATGATTACTATTACCCAGCAAAATTTTTGGCGGCGGCAACAGCGGGCGGACGCATCATCGGACTCACAGAATATTCTGAGGGCATCTACGAAACTCTTAACCCCGCAAGAAGCACAGTTTCTTCTAATGGTAAAGTCATTGCAGTGACGCCATCTGGAACATCAATGTCTGCAAGCATTAATTCAAAATTTCAAATCACTGGTACGCTCAAGGCGGATGGCATGACGTTCAGGTTTAACGGTAAGCGGAACTATAAGTAGCATAATATCACTCAGTAATAAGTTTTAAAATAAAAGAATGAAGCAAACACTTATAATTTTAATTACTTTAATTTCCACAGTGTGCGTACTGGTTGGGCAGACGAAGTATTCAGGTATTTATAATTTAACCTTGCGATTCATGGGGGAATCGGTTTCGGGTCTAATCGCGATCACTTCAGGTGGGCGTATGTTTGATGGCGATGAGGATGAAGATAATACGGACCCTTACAAAAGCATTGTTAGCTCTAATGGTAAATTTACCGCCACAGACTACGGGAGATCGATTTCTTGGGTGGGTTCGATCGATTCAAAGTTTAATCTCAATGGCACGATTAAATCTGGGGGTGTAACACTTCGCATCTCTGGCAAACGGGTCCTCAAGTAAAGCAAACACTCGTGACTCTTAGAAATGCCACGGTTATTTTTGCGCTTCTTTTATCCTTATTGATTTATATTTTGGTGCGCGAACATGCGGCCGTGAAAGGGGGTGGGTCTAAAAACGATTCGAAACCAACCCGCATTCAGATCAGGCAATATTCTG
>CAIVXP010000331.1 GCA_903909905.1 Akkermansiaceae bacterium | reverse complement strand
GACTAAAATCACATCCATCAGTTTGCAGGGAACTCATTGGTCGGTGGCGCTTGAGGATGGTGCATCCATCTCGAGCGTATCCTTGCTGTTGACCGCTCCGGTTCCTCAGTCGCTGACCTTGCTGGATGCAGGAAAATTCGAGACATCGGCCTATGTACGATCGCGATTGGAGGCGATTCAATACGAACGTTGTCTCGCGGTGCTAGCGGTTCTCGACGGCCCATGCGGCATGTCTGCGCCGGGTGCAATGTCCTTCGAAGATGGTCCGCTATCCTGGATCACAGATAACCAGCTCAAAGGAATTTCGCCCGTTCCCTGCGTTACCTTGCACGCGAGCCACGCCTTCAGTCTGGAAAATTGGAATGCGAATCGAGAGAATGCCGGAAAAATTTTGCTAGAGTCGGCAGCGCCGTGGATCCACTCAAAAGTGAAAGAGTTGCAAGTACATGGCTGGCTCTACAGCAAACCGATTCGGGTGCATGAAGAGGCATGTGCAGTGCTTCATTCGCAACCTCTTTTGGTAATGGCGGGGGATGCCTTCGCGGGCCCCAAGGTGGAAGGCGCAGCACGCTCAGGTTGGTCGGCCGCCAAAATTTTGTTAGAAAACTTATCTCCGAAATGATGGACCGCCAGGAAACGCATGTGTTGATCATCGGCGCGGGGCTAGCTGGGCTTGCTTGCGCGCGAAGATTGCAAGACGCAGGCCGGAATTTTATAATCTGCGAGGCGACGGACCGCGTC
Organism: Akkermansiaceae bacterium; assembly: GCA_903909905.1. Lineage (GTDB taxonomy): Bacteria > Verrucomicrobiota > Verrucomicrobiia > Verrucomicrobiales > Akkermansiaceae > Luteolibacter. The sequence continues at coordinate 3,111 of CAIVXP010000331.1, read as the reverse complement.
GGTGGCCGGGTCGCAACGGATGTGTGCGAGGGCTACCGGCTTGACCGCGGATTCCAAGTTCTACTCACCGCATATCCTGAGGCGCGGCGATTGCTCGATTACGATGCCCTCGATCTGCGCTGCTTTTATCCCGGGGCACTGGTGCGCCACGGCGGGAAATGGCATCGAGTAGCCGATCCTTTCCGCCATCCTATCGACGGGCTGCGGGGTGCTTTCAATCCCATAGGTTCTCTCGCCGATAAGTTGCGGGTGGGCTGGTCGCGACTCGGCGGTTTTGATTTCTCACACCACGACCCCGGTCTAACAACGCTTGAGGCCTTGCGTGCGGAAGGTTTTTCCGAATCGATGATCGAGCGATTTTTCCGGCCTTTTCTCGGTGGTGTGTTTCTGGAGAATCAACTCAATACGACGGTTCGGAAACTCGAGTTCGTGATGCGTAATTTCGCCCGTGGCGATACTGCGATTCCCGCGCTGGGGATGGCGGAGATTCCAAAGCAACTTGCCGCAGCGCTGCCGGTCGACTCGATCCGATTGAATACCAGAGTCGTGGCCATCGAAGAAAATGATGTGCATCTGGCAAGTGGTGAAGTTCTAACAGCCAAGGCCGTGGTCATCGCCACCGATGAGGGCGCGGCTGGGCGTTTTCTCGGGCAAAGCGATAAGCCCACGGATTTCAACAGCGTCAGCTGTCTCTATTTCACAGCGCCAAGCCCACCCGTGCAGGAACCGATTCTTATGCTCAATGGCGAGGGCACGGGACCGGTCAATAATATGTCAGTGCTCAGCGCGGTGTCGCCGGACTACGCGCCGCCCGAACGGCATTTGATTTCCATCAGCGTGGTGGACCCCAAAGCCTTAGCTGCGCCGGATCTCGAAGAAACCGTGCGAAGGCAGTTGGTCGATTGGTTTGGCGCCGTAACAAATGCATGGGAGCTTCTGCGCATCGACCACATCCCGCACGCCGTGCCATCCCAGCAAGTGGCGACTGAAAAGCCACCCCGATTGCGAAAAAATCTTTACCAATGTGGCGACCACTGCGGGATCGCATCGATCGACACCGCGCTGGCCAGCGGCACCGCCGCCGCACAAGCAATCTTGGAGGACTTGCCATGAATGCCGAAACCCTCAAATGGCTGCTCGCCACGCACGCCTTCGTCACTCTTTTTATGACGGGCCTGATCTGGTTCGTGCAAGTCGTGCACTATCCACTCTTTAACCGGGTGGGAAAAACGGATTTCGCCGCATACCAAGCACATCACGCACGAAGGACTGGTCTCTTGGTCGGCGGCCCGATGCTGCTCGAACTAGGACTGGGCGTTGCACTTGCATGGTCGCCGGGTGGGACACTCGCCTGGTGCGGACTCGGTCTGCTAGGAATCATCTGGCTCAGCACCGCCATCGGCCAAGTGCCGGCGCATCACCGACTCGAAAAAGGTTTCGACCAAGCAGCACACCGACGATTGGTGGTCGGCAACTGGGTCCGCACCATCGCGTGGTCCATGCGGGGCATGCTTGCAATCTTCATGCTCGCTTTTCCCTGAATGCCACGAAGCGGGAATGGATCCAGATGTAGCTAGGACTATGGCGCTTACGATGGACCTGATTGATGTCATTCCATGAGAAATCGATTGCTAGAAACTCACCCCAACGCCTCGATCTGATAGGTTTTTCTCAACACCTCGATGACAGCCTCTGGGTCGTAGAGGTTGAAGCGTGATGAGAGCTGGATGCGCCAAATTGCGACAACCCAGCCAAATTTTTCATCTCGCATTTCCTGCCATCATTCCCCCACGCGGATTTACCGCGTAATCAGGCGTAGGGGCTCGTGCCAACTGCATAGGGGATGGCAATATCCCCTCCCCTCACAAAACCATTCCGCGCGTGAAAACTCCGTTGGCATACGGATTGTACGGGCGATCAATCGCATTCGATTCCGTTCAGGATCACCCGCCGCTTCTTGCGGTCATAGCTAAGGGTGTTTTCCCACTGTCCCTCCTTGGGCATGATGGAGAACCACTTCTCCGCCTGCGCTTCGGTCGTCAGCTCCCGATAGTGCTTGAAGATGATCGATGGCGAGTTGCCACAGTGTGAGGATAAAGAGTTTCAGCTAGAGTGCGGTCATAATCCTACAGATTAGGAAGACCGCCACGATTTTTCCAGCCTTCTATTAGCCGTTCAGGCGAGCGGTTGCATGTCTGGCAGCGACGGGCTTTTGGCTTGTGCGAAATGAGTCTTGGCGCGGGCAATGAAGGTGCCAAGGCAGATATCGGCGAGCGGCAGGACCACGTTGAAGTTTTTGTGCATGTAGCGGTGGTGGAGCAGATGGTGTCCGTTCAGGCGGCGGAACCACCAGGGTTTTTCCACCCGGCGCGCCTTGGGCAAGTGCATGCACCAATGAATGTATTCGTAAAAGCAGTAGTAGGAACCGAAGGCAATCGCTCCGCCGAGCAGGAAAGCCCATTGGCCGGTCAGCCAGGAGAGCAGGGCAAAGGGAGTAGCGCCAATCATGACGAGCACCGGGCCGTTCCACCAAGCCATCGGGATGGTTTCCTTGTCCTTCTCATGGATGAGGTGATAAGTGTGGTCCGCCTTGAAAACTTTGTGATGGACCACGGCGTGAGCTTGGAACGCGTACCGGAATTTACCCACGGGGCGATGCATTACATATTTGTGTAGGGCCCATTCGAAAAAGGAGGCGAAAACGATGCCTATGGCGATGCCCGTGGGGCACCAGAGAATGAAAGTAGTCATGATTGTTGTCAGAAACGCGTTGATCGCTATACCTAGTTCGCAACCGTGACAAGCGCGAACGTCAAGATCACTGGGCAAGTTTTTCCCAAATGCTCTGATCTAGAAATCAAACTGTGTCCCGCCGTCATGCCTGGTGGGCGGGCATTTGCAAGGTGTGAAAATTTGCAACTGTTGCAGATGCACAAGTTCTCAGGGGCTCTTTGCTTTCAACCTGAATCTTGCTCCTAGTTGCCAAACTGGATGCTGTATTGGATGAATCGAGCATTTTCACTTTATTGGTATCAATAAATAATCAGAGCTCTGCTACTCAACATCAAGCGAACGCAACCCAGTAGCGGCAATCATTTTGCATGGTTGGCG
>CAIVXP010000330.1 GCA_903909905.1 Akkermansiaceae bacterium | reverse complement strand
TTGAGTCGCATCAAATGCGCGGCAAGCCGCCACGGCTCCTCCGCGTGCTGAAGTTGCAAAGCGCTGACGCTGGAATCTTCGTGATGTCCCTCAAGCTCGGATGCAAGACGCGCAAGCAGGGCCTCGAGCGCTGCTGGCACTTGTTGGAAATACCGGCTCAGAGGCAGGTTGTGCGCGAGGCGTTCGAGCTGCCTTGCAAACAAGCGCAGCGCATTGAAGCGCAGCGAGGCTAGCGCGTGCGAAGTCACCTCGGCCGTTACGCCCGGATGCCCGTCGCGGTCGCCACCGATCCAAGTGCCAAAGCGGATCATCGGCGGCATGTCTTCCAAGTCATCGAGCGGGAAGCCCGCCTGCTCCCACGCCTCACGAAGGTGCGTGTGCGCGCGCGAAACCGCTTCGGGAAACACTTCGCGCAAATAGAACAGTGCGTTTTCCAATTCCTGGTTGATGCTTGGGCGGGTGACGTGAATCTCACCGGTGCGCCACAATGTTTCCAAACTCGACTCTAGCGCGTGGCGCCCCCGTTCGCGCTCTCTTTCGGTAAATGTCGAGTTCTCACGCTCCTGCATGATGTCGTAAATCTCGCGATGGCGTTCGCGCACGGTCTCGCGTTTCGCCTCGGTCGGGTGGGCGGTGAGCACCGGCTCGAGGCACACTTGCCGCAGCACCTCAAGAATGCCGGCGGCATCGAGTCCCATGTGGCACATCGCCGCGAGCTTGTCGGGCCAGAGGCCTTTCTCTGCGGCGGGACCATGGGCTTTTTCGCGCCAGCGCCGGACCTGCGCCGCCACGCGTTCTTCGACGATGTTCAAAAGCTGAAACGCGATCGAGTAAGCCTGTCCCAACCCGCGATCGATTCCATCGGCGGTGGTCAACGGCTTGCCGCTCCATGGCAGGCGGCTGGCAAGGTCGCTGTGGCCGAGGCGCTTGAGCATGGCGCCAAACGACTCCATGGCAAATGCGAGCTCGGATTCCAGAAGTTGGAACCCGTCATTGAGCAGGGGTTTTTCAATGTGCTTCGGATTTGCGGACATGGGTGGCGGGTGAAAAGCAGTACCAATGCCGGATCTCACGCAAGCACGATTCTTTGCCAAAAAAATTCAGCATCAAAGTAAGGACCACCGATGCAGCCCAGTTCATGCCGTGGGATGCTTGCCTAATGCTGGATTTTCTGGCCACATTTCTCAAGTTCGCAACACATGAGCGCGCCTTCCCATCCATCCATATCCGAGGCCCGCGCCGAGCTGGGCACCGAAGTGCCGGTCCATGCCATCGATCGCGAGCTGCACAAACTCCGCGCTCAGGACGAGTCGCGCACCCATGCTTCCTTGATCAATCTCGTGGTTTATTCGGAAAAACCCGGGGCGCTGCTGGAAAATTCCGCCATCGTCCGCCATCTCACCCGCGAGCATGCCTGCCGCGCGATCCTTGTGAAGGTCGACCCCGATGAGCCCGTGCCGGGCATCAGGGCATGGATCACCGCCCACTGCCATCTTGACCACGGCAGACGATCGGTCTGCTGCGAGCAAATCGCTCTACACCTTACCGGCAAAGTCACCGGCCGTTTTCGCAACACGGTCTTCGCCCACCTTGATTCGGATTTGCCGCTGGTCTTTTGGTGGCAAGGCGACCTTTCCGGCATTTTTTCCGAGCGCTTGGTGAGCGTGATTGATCGCTTAATCATCGACAGCTCGTCGTGGGCCGATCCGGCTGAATCATTTCGCAAAATCGATGAGGCCGCGCATTCCAACAGCGATCTCATCCTGCAGGATCACGCATGGTCACGCACTTGGCA
>CAIVXP010000329.1 GCA_903909905.1 Akkermansiaceae bacterium | reverse complement strand
GATTTCGAAAAATGAGCGATCAAGCGACCTGCTCGTAGAGATACCTCTGAAAGCTGGCGAACACTTTTCCGATATCCTCGGGCTTGCCGAGATCTGCAACAGCATCGGCGATGGAATCGTGGTATCTTAGGCGATCGACATTCATTTTCTCGGAAATGAAAGACGCTGCGCCTTGTGGATTTTACCCTGTAATTTTTCGGTCAACTTCGCGTTTTCCGCAAACTTCGGCCACTGTTCCACCGCTGCCACGACCTCATCAAGAATCGCCGCAGCCCGTCCGCGCTTCATGACCGCCGCTTTGGCACATGTTTCAAAATCCGCGAGCGTGAAGCCGTCGCGTTTTCCGTTCATCGTCATCTGGTGCATGGCCGTCCATGCGCCGCTCGGATTGTAGCTGTAGGTCACATCAAAGGCTGGTGCGAGCGACCACTCGCCCTGCTGGTTCATGAGGAACGCGATGTTCTTCACATGGTCATCCTGATTCCGCGCCACGATGTTGAAAACCATCCGACGGAACTGCTCCTCCACCGAGGCCATGGGCAGCTTGAGCTGACGAATGGTCAGCAGCGCTTGTTCGTAGCTGTAGGCCCCAGCCGAGTTGAAATCGAAATGCGCCAGCGCGTAGAGCGACTGCATGTGAAGTTTCTCCCCGCCTGCCAACCGTTCAAAGCGGCGTGTCATGAAGTGCCGCCGTCCGCTCTCCTCAAGCAGTCGGCACTCACTCATCGTGATCCCTGCCGCCTTCGCCATCAGGTGATACGCAAACTCGATCGCGCCGTAGCCCTTCGGGTCTTCCAATTCCTTGTCCTTGTTGCCCGCCACGCCATCGAATTTGAGCAGCCAGTAATCAAACCCTTCGCCCGCCGCGATCTGACCGGAGCGCACCTCGTTCGTCGTGCTATTCCACGCGATCACCGCCTTGGCCCGCGCCCCGCCGGCGGATGTGCCCACGCTCAGGATGTCACGTAGCGCCTTCTCTTTTCCCGCCCTGTGAAAATGCCCCTGCAAATCGCAGCGATGCGTCAGCACCTCGCCCGCCAGCCGCACCAGCGCGTCCACCTCGATCTTCGACGCTTTGCGCGCCTTCGGCCCGAGCACCGGTGCGAACTCCAGCGCCCCCATGCCTCGCGTACCGGTGTAACAAAGACGCTCGACCGCACTGAAACTCTCCGGCGTGCGGCCTTGGGTGGCAAGCCAGGCATCAATCAGTGCGTTGCCGAACTTGTCCGGCAGCGAATCCGCCAGCAGCCCGGGCAGTCCGCGAAATGTGTTCCGCGACAGCGCCGGAAACTCATAGACACGCTTGCTCGAGGGCATCGACAGCGGTGAAAGCTCGATCCCGCTGCGCGCGAACTCCGGATCATACTGAAACGCCGCCACATCCCGCCCTTCGTCGAGCAACACCGCGCCGATGGTCCGTCCCCAGAGCTGGACCTTCGCGATCATGGCGTTTCACCCCATGTCCATTTTTTCGGCGCACCGGCCGTCATCCTCTTGCCCGTCGCCCGCTGCCGCTTCCGACCTCGCTGCCTGAGCTGCGCCATCGGCCCGGGTGTCGGCTCGGGCAGGAGCATCTCGAACCGCTCCAGCAAACCCAGCACTCGACAGACCCGCAGGAATCCCGAGAGCTGCGTCGCCACCTCGCCCGATTCCAGCCGCTCGACGGTCCGCTTGGACACACCCGCCTGTTCCGCCAGGGCTGCCTGCGTCAGATTGCGCTCGATCCGCGACTGCGTCAGACGCCCGCCCAATTCTTGGAGAACGGCCTCGTCGGTCAGCTGTGGCTCAATCTTCATAACGCGTCAAATATGGCGATTTATCGAATAAATACAATACTAATCGTCATAAATGGCGATTTAATTGAATTCGATAATTGCTGGAAAGATGAGGCGTTTTGGCGAGGTCTTTGCCCTTGGGGGCATAAAGTAACGACATCACCGCATCACCGGATCGCTGGCCCGCTCAAGGTAGCCGTTTTCGAGTACCCGCTTCACATTGAACGAGCCAAGTTTTCGTGTTTTCAAAAATCCATCCCATGCGCATTCGGCGAGGGTGCCGCGGTGCAGCGAGTCGAACAGCCATTGATCGGTGTAATCCGGGTTCTCCTGTTTCACGCCGGCCCGGATTTCCCTGAGCCACATCTTGTTGAATTTTTCCTGCGAGCCAATGCTTGGGCAAACCACGATGGGCATTCCAAGTCCGCAATAAAATGACAGCTCACTTGGCTTGGTCCAAAGGATGTCGGTTTCGTGCAGCGCGTTGTGAAAGAGGTCGAAGTATTCGTGAAGTGATTCGGAATAAATGATCCTGATCGCGTCACCGCTGGGGTCGACCTGCGCTTTGGTCTCCTCGAAGTACTCTTTGACTTCCTTTCTGATGCCAGCGACGAGAATGAGGCGCACCTCGCCTGCCTGCAATTTTGCCTTCAAGCTATGTGCGATTTTGCGGCCGATCTCTTTCTGGGCGCCGGCGCCTCCAACGGCGAAAGCGATCGTTAGTTTTCTGTCATTCCTGAAGACGCAATTCTCCTTACCGAGGAAAAATTCCACATTCCGGCCGTGACGGGCACGAAATTTCCCCAAGGGGTCGAGGTGAAAAAGCCGCTGACCCAGATCTCGCTTGAGCACAGACAAATTTTCGTCACCAAGAAGGCCGGTGGGTAGCGG
>CAIVXP010000328.1 GCA_903909905.1 Akkermansiaceae bacterium | reverse complement strand
TGGGCTTTCGCGATGCCTTTCATTTTTCGCGCGTCTTCAAATCGGTGCACCAGGTGCCGCCATCGAGATTCCGTCAGTCGACGCATCCGCAGTGGCCGGGAATGTGAGGGAGTTTCAAGAGAAGACCGAAGAAGTTAGATCAGAAGCTGCTTCCACCAAAGAGTACGACAAGAGTGTCGTACCTCCTTAGCACGAAGCGCCTCTTCATCCGCGATCCACGATCAACAATCCACGATCTCCCTCTTCTCTCCCATTCGTGTTCCTTCGCGTCGGCGCCGCGAGGCCGCGTCGCCCTACTTCCTCAGCGTTTTTTTCGCAGGCGTTTGCCGCTGAGCCTTGCGGCGATCAGATTCGGGCAACGGCCGGTTCGGCGGAGTTGTTCGCAAGAGCCCTCGATCTTCAGGGTTTGGCGCAGCGGTTTGAAACCAAGCCGGCGGGTCACGCAGTCGTTGAGCAGATCGATGTGCGAGTCTTCGAACTCCACCACGCGTCCGCAATCGATGCAGAGCAGGTGGTTGTGCGACGGCTTGTCGTGAAAGTTCGGATCGTAGGTCGTTTGGTTGTCGCCGAGGTCGACCGCGCGCAAGAGGTCGGCCTCGACCAGCAGCAGGAGCGTGCGATAAACCGTCGCGCGCGACACATCCGGATGTTTCTTGCGGACCCGCTCGTAAAGCTCCTCGGCGGTGAAATGCTCGTCTTTGGAAAATGTCGAGCTAATCACCGCATCGCGCTGGGTCGTCCGCCGCAGGCCCTTGCGGCGGATGAATTCGTCGAGTCGTTCGCGAATACCGGCATCCATGTTGCAAGCTTAGATCAAAATACGCGGGCGTGAAGCGGAAAGAGCCGCGGTTTGATGAGCTCAAGTTCGCCTTGTCGCGCCTGCGATTGCCTCGCATGATCTCGCGATGCTTGAAACTGCTGCCGCCCTGAAAGCCTTGCTCCTCAAAAAATCCGTTCGCACCGGAAGCTTCACTCTGGCCTCCGGCAAACAAAGCGATCTTTACATCGACTGCCGCGTCACCGCGCTCGATCCCTTTGGCGCAAACCTCATCGGCGATCTCGGCTGGCATGCGGTGCGTTCGAAAATTCATTCCGAGCATCTCAAGATCGATGCCATCGGCGGCATGACGCTCGGCGCGGATCCGATTTCGCTGGCAATTGGCATGACCTCCGCCGCGAAGCACCCGGACGAGGCGCTGCAAGTTTTCACCGTGCGCAAAGAGCCGAAGGGTCACGGCGCGGGGAAACAAATCGAAGGAAATTTCCAATCCGGCAACACGGTAATCGTCGTCGATGATGTCATCACCACCGGCGGCTCGACGCTCAAGGCGATCGATGCCATCGAGCGCGAAGGTGGCAAGGTGGCGTTCTGCCTTGTGCTGGTCGATCGCGAGGAAGGCGGCCGCCAAGCGATCGAGGCACGCGGCATCCATGTGCTGCCGCTCTTCACGCGCAGCACGCTGCTGGGCGAGTGATGTGGATAAAAGATTTGCCCAAGGCGCGTTGCTGGGTTTGGCTCTCGGCGCTGTCAGGGGCCGTGGAGGTTCGGCAGGCGAACCCCGCCAGGCCTTGATTGGAGCAACGGTAGTTTGTCCGGACTTGCCGCGGATTCCCTGGCAGCACCTCCGCGGGTTTCAACTTGCCATTGGCGATGGGCCGCCGATCTTGGCCTCATGAAAAATTTGCTGCGCGCAATGCTTTGTTTCATCGCTACCGGAAGCCTTGTCATGGCCGACGAAAATCAGTCAAAGCACGCCGCCAAACAGGCTGGTGCATCACGTTACATCAGTGAAGCACCTCTGCCGAAAGGCTGGCCCGAGCCCGGTCCCTACAAGCAGGTCACGCGCAAAAGTTATCCGGCTTACCGTGCCGCCTTCACGCCCAACAAAAGCCCCAACAGCGGATTTCGCAGGCTTTTTTCGCACATCAAAAGTAAAAACATTCCGATGACCGCACCGGTCGAAATGACCATGCAGCAGGGCAAAAACGACGAAATGCAAATGGAGGAAATGGCCTTCCTTTATCAAAACACACAGGTCGGCAAAACCGGCAAGGATGGCGAGGAGGTCGTCGTGCGCGATGTGCTCGCGCAGGAAGCCCTGAGCTACGCATGGCAGGGGCTTCGCACCAAATCTTCGATCGCGCGCGCCCGCAAGGCGCTCGATGAAGCGCTCGCCGCCCAAGGCCTCAAGGCCAGTGGCTACCGCTTGCTCGGCTACAACAGCCCCTTCATCCTGCCGTGGCGCCAGACCCACGAGCTGCAGGCGCT
>CAIVXP010000327.1 GCA_903909905.1 Akkermansiaceae bacterium | reverse complement strand
GGAAAAATTTGCGGTAGGTCAGATTCGGTTGCTGCACCCACACAACGTCGGCCGAGGTGGCATTCAATGCCGCGAACAGGTCATCCTCAAGACCGGCATTGAAAAGGTTGAGGCCAGAGGGCGCCACAATCCCAACGGGGTTGATACCTTTGACAACGACCGTGTTCGAGCCGGTGGTTTTGACCTCGCCAGTGGCAGTCAATGCCGCGGCGGTGGTGGTTTTTTTGTCGATCGTGAGTCCGTCGACATAAATCACCGGAACATTCGGGCTGACAGTATTGGTCGCCACATTTCGAAATGCGGGCGTGGCACCCGACCTGAGGTAATAGCGATCGTAACCACCAGCGCCGTTCGGGATGGAAACCACATCGGCAGACGTCGCATTGAGCGCAGCGTGAAGAACGCCGCCGTTGTTCAAAGGCGTGGTGGTGAAAACCTCCTCAAGGGTTGGAGCCAGGCGGAGTTTGTAGGAGTTGCCCACCGCAAGGCCCAAGCTAGCAAGGTTTTGCGAGGTGGTGATCGTGGTGCCGGAGATCGAGGCGGCGGGAATTTCCTGGATGACCCCAGCGAGCGTACCACTGGTGATTTCCAAGATGTAAGTGCGGCCGGTGGCGGGGTTGAGGCTCAGATTCGGAGCAGTGAGCGATGTGCCGGCAACCGCGCTGAATGTTCCGGACGAAAGCGTAGGGTTGTGCAGGGTAAGGCCTGCAAGGTTGGTGCCTTTGCTCAAGGTCTGCGTCGTGTACCCCACCGGAGCGGTGTAGACGGCAGTCTGAGCTTGGCTGGCGCCGGTGAGGGCGGCTGCAGCGAGGATGGTGAGGGCGAAGCGGGATTTCATAACGTCTGATGAATCGTTTGGAGGATTCGTTTTTTGGTTTGGTTTAATTTGATTCAGCAGCGCCAGTGGATCTTCATCAGATCATGGATAACCGACGATGCACTATGTTTAGCGATGGCAACTTAATCCCATAACGATGACCAGCAAGGGGAAATTCCAAACGGGGAAAGTACCACGACTGGATTTTTCATTCACAATAATTTTACAAATCATTGATTTACAATGAATTACAACGGTTCTCTGATTCTTCAATGGTGAAAAATTTGCGGCAATTGTGAGCAGTCCGGTGCTTGGGCAAACGTTATTCGCGCTCGCATGAGCCCTTGTCGTTCTTGGCTCCTCAAGTCCCGCAAAAGGTGCGATAAGGTGTGGTCGATGCTGGCGGCGGGCAGGTGTATTCGTCGTCCCGATCGGCATAAGGGTTTGCGAGCGCAAATAACAATCGCTCGAGCACGGACAAGTCGCCGCGATCGCTTGCGGCGGCGAGCGCTTCCTCGACCTTGTGGTTGCGCGGGATCACCGCCGGATTGTGCGAGCGCATGTGGGCTGCGACATCGGTAAAAGATTGCGGTTGGCGTGCGAGCCGCTCGTGCCAGCGAGTGTGCCATGCGGCAAAAGCATCATCCGCAAAGCATGGCGCGGCGATCGATTTTTCATCGCTCAATGCGCGGAAGCTGTGAGTGAAGTCCTTGCGGTTTTTTTGCATCCATTCGAGCCACGCGTGGATCAGATCGCGATCGCCCGTCTCATCGCTCATCAGGCCAAGCTTGTTTCTCATACCAGCAAGCCAATGACTTTGGAAAATGGTTCCAAATTCTCCCAAGGCTTCGTTGGCGAGATCGACGGCGGTTTTTTCATCATCATGCAGCAGTGGCAACATTGCCTCAGCAAGTCGCGCGAGATTCCAACGTGCGATCTCTGGCTGCTTTTCATACGCATAGCGTCCTTGGCGATCGATCGAACTGAAAACGGTCGCGGGGTCATAAACATCCATGAACGCGCAGGGGCCGTAATCAATCGTCTCGCCCGAGAGCGCCATGTTGTCGGTGTTCATCACGCCGTGGATGAAGCCGACATGC
>CAIVXP010000326.1 GCA_903909905.1 Akkermansiaceae bacterium | reverse complement strand
GTGCACACGCCCAAGGCAAGGCAACCTTCGGGATCAAGTCCAAGCAACTGACCCTGCACAAAGCCGGCATTGAAGTGATCGCCCGCACCGGTGGTGATCAAGGGCTTGTCGGTGTACGGCCCCGGCACCCATGAAGTGCCTTGTGCAGTCGCACAGGCCGCCGATTGACGCGGATGCACAACGACGGTGGCCAGACCCAGATTCGTACGAATGTCGGCGGCGGTGGTCTTGAGGTCGTCTTCCGATTCACCGCGCGCGGCAAAGCCAAGCTCGGCATGCACGCGCTGCGCTTCCTTGAGGTTCAACCCCAGAGTCACGCTGCCAAAAGCACCGAAGCGCGCAATGATTTGCAATACCTCGAGCAAGTCCTCGCGCGAGCGCTTTTCAGGATCGGCAAGGTCAAAGAAAAATACGCGACCCTCACGCGCGGGCAAGGCCGGCAAGACTTCGTTGACGAGCGATTCAAAGATCGCGGTCATGTTTGGGATCATCGTCCAGTTCACCAACGCGACGAGGTCCGAGGTCGCTAGGGTCTTGCGGAAATTTTCCGCACCCATCACCGCATCGATGGTCTCAAGCGTGATGGTGTCGAGGCTGCTCAGCTGGCCAAACATCAGCTTGCCGTCCTTGAACTCGGCCGCCGTCGTGGTGGCTGGCTCGCACAGCGAAACAATCTCGGCCTTGCTGGCGAAGTCGTGAAACACCGCGTGCAGCGACGGCCTCCCCAAGGCGCCGACATAGGTCAGCTTCGTGCCCGCCGCGATCAAAGCATTGGCCATGATCGGACCGTTGCCGCCAAGTTTTTCCATCAGCGGATAAAACTCAATGTTGGTGCTCTTGCCCGCCGCAGCGGCGACTCGCTGGGCAAATTCAGTGATCGTTTCAATCGGCGTGAAGGCCTCACCTTGGCCGGTCCGCTGCGCCACCGGTTTGACAATCGTGTCGACAAATCCATCCAACCCAACGAGGGCGGACTTGGGGGCATTCTTGGCGCGGGCTTCGCGCAAGGCATGCAAGGTGCGGGTCTTGAAGTTCATGCGGGTACTGAAAAATGTCGGGATTCCAAATCTGGATCACCCACTGTCCTTGGTCAAGATCGCTTGCAATCAGCCGCCCGTAAAGCCCGAGCCACGACATGCCGGCTGCGCTTTTGGCGGTATTGACGCCACTTCAGCGGCATGTTAGAAACCGCACTGATGAATCAATTGATAAAAATTGCATTGGCATCCGGCGTCTCCGCCCTCGGGTTCGTGGCATGTGGCACCTCCGACGGACCGGTGGGTTTTGGAGATGCCGATCCGCTCCGCGCTCCGGGCTCTAACAACACTTCGCCGCTAATCGAACCCGGCTTCCGCGCCGGTGAATTCGTGCGAGCCACCGTCGACAACACGGCATTTTTTACAAAACGCCCCAAAGGCGACTCGGATGCGGACAAAGTTTTGCCACGCGGCACTTCGATGAAGGTGGTCTCAACGGTTGATAGCTACCTCAAGGTCGAGCTCGACAGTGGTGAAATCGGCTTTGTGCCATCCGTCATGGTCGAAGGCAGCGCGGAAAACGCAGCACCACTTCCACCCACAAATCCGAACGAAATCCAACTTTACCCACCTCTACCTGGATCGGATCAACCACTTCCACAACTTGCCCCAGGCGAACAACCGCCGGCAGGCTCCATTCCGACAGTCATCGACCCCGACGCGCCAGCCACCGAGCCCACACCGACCATCGCTCCGCCGGATCAAACGCCACCCAACGTGACAGTGCCGACCAGCCCCGAGGTGGCAACGACATCCGCAAGCTCCGCCACGACAAACCCTGCCCCAGTGGCCAATTCCAAAGAATTAGAGGAAATGAAGAAAAGGGCTGCGGAACTCGCCCCCAAAGAAGGCGAAACTCCACCGGCGCAATAATTCAGCGCTGGATTACAAGCTTTGCCCAAGCCTGCCTCACCCGCGATACCGTTCGTAGGCTTCGACGATGCGCCCGACTACCGCGTGACGGATGATGTCGGCCTGCGAAAATCGCTGAAAGGCAATCCCCTCAACGCCCTGCAGCGCATGCTCGGCCTCGGCGAGCCCCGAGCGCACTCCTGGTTTGAGATCCACCTGCGAGCTGTCGCCGGTGATGACCATTTTCGAGTCCTCACCCAAACGCGTCAACGCCATGAACATCTGCTCACGCGTCGTGTTCTGCGCCTCATCGAGAATCACAAACGATCGCGAAAGCGTCCGCCCACGCATGAAGGCCAGCGGGGCAATTTCAATGGTGCCCTCTTCGAGATATCGCTGACCCTCATCCGGATCGAGCATGTCGTGGATCGCGTCGTAAAGCGGCCGCAAATATGGCGCGACCTTTTCGCGCAAATCGCCCGGTAAGAAACCCAAGGCCTCGCCAGCCTCAACCGCAGGACGCGTCAACACGATCCGCTGCATGACACGCCGCTTGAGCTGCGTGAGCGCCATCGCCATCGCAAGGTAAGTCTTGCCCGTGCCCGCTGGACCCAAACCAAAAACCACATCGTGACTCTCGATCGCACGAATGTACTCCAACTGCGATGGAGTCTTCGGCATCACCGGCTTGCGGCCACGCGAACCGACGAGCTTGACCTCTGCCAGTTGGTTGACCCCGATTTTTTCCGAACGCGCCGCCACATCGACCGCGAGCTGGAAATCCCGCGCATCGATCCGCCCGCCTTTTCGCAAAGCCTGCTCAAGATCCGCAAAGGCCGCGCGCGCCAACCCCAAAGCGCCGGGCTCACCCGCAAGCACCAGCCAGCCCTCGCGCGTCACCGCCTTCACACCCAACGCCGACTCAAGATAGCCGAGGTTTTTTGGATCGTTGGCAATAAGCGCGTGCAGGAATTGCGGCGTGTCGAATTCCAGTTTGATTTCCGAAAGTTGGCTTTCGTTCATGAGCGGTGTCGACATCCTCGCCGAGGAAGCGGGGCCAGGTCAAATGACATCGACCGGCGGATGTGCCTTGAATTTCTTTTTCCCGCCGCTTGAATGGTCGCCATGAGATGCATACTTGGCCTTATGGTGATTCTGTGCCTGACCGGCTGCAGCACCCGCAGTTCACTGGAGGTGGACTCGTTCTTCATGCGCGATTTCTCAATGCCAGCGACCGAGGAGCCGATGGTGCGCATGGAGAAGCTGCGACGACTTCATGGGGCCATCACCGCCGCCGAACGCAACGAGCGGCTCGGCCACTACTACACGATGCACTGGAGCGATCCGGCAGGCGCGGGCAAAGGCGAAGTCGAGCTGATCTTTGAATACCAACAAGGCGCAACCGCCAGCTTGGTCAAACGCCAATCGCAGCGCTGTGATTCTTCCTCTCGCAACGGCAAAACCGAGTTTCGCGTCACCGGCGCCGATTTCAGCAAGGGCGGCCGCGTCCTCGCATGGAAGGCCACACTCAAGCGCGGCGGCCGCGAAATCGCCAGTCATCACTCGTACCTCTGGGAGTGAAGCGCAAAGGCTCAAATACCCGAGCCCATCACGATGCCATCGGCACCACCTCGCGCCTGACCTTTACCCCCAAGGTTCGATCTGCAAGCTCAAGATCGTGCTCGGACTGCAAGCCAACCCAGAACGCAGCCGATGTGCCAAAAAATTTCGCCAAACGCAAAGCCGTCTCCGCACTCACTCCACGCCTGCACTTGGTGATCTCGGTAAGACGCGACGCAGGAATGCCCGTGGAACGGGACACGAACGCAAGACTCAAGCCCATCGGCTTGATGAATTCCTCGAGTAGAATCTCCCCCGGATGAATCAGTGGCAGGTATTTGGATGTGCTCATAATCTTAGTGGTAGTCGATGATCTTTACTCCGTACTTCAAGCCATTTTCCCAACGAAAAATGACCCTCCATTGTTGGTTGATGCGAATGCTCCAGAATCCTGCCAGCTTCCCCTTCAATTGCTCAAGTCGGTTGCCCGGAGGAATCTGAAGATCTTCAACAATTTTCGCCTGATTGAGCATCCGCAACTTGCGTCTGGCCCGCACTTGGATTTCTCCAGGCAAGCCTCGTACTCGCAAACCTCGGTAGATGCTTTCAGTCGCTGAATCGCCGAAACTTTCGATCACCAAAAGCAAAATATGCCTGCATCAAATTTCGTCAAGCGTAATTACGCGTTTCGTAATTCTTGTCAGGACGCTTCAAGCAGCCCGCCAAGCCTCAATCGCATCGGTGAGATTGGCCTCCAACTCTTCGAGAGATTCGCCTTGGGTAAAACACCCCGGAAGAGCCGGGACCTCAGCCCAGAATCCGCCCTCTTCCGCTTCGTGGATGATGGCTTTCAATTTCATAGCTCCAGAATCCCAACGCCCGAAGCGATCCGCAATATGAAATTTCGTGCTGTTCGTGGTTCAAATTCGTCCACCCCACGCGATTTTCAAGATGCATGATTGACCTTTGGCGCGGGCGATTTTAGCTTCATGCGTCGGGTGCATGAATCATGCTCCCACACTCTTGTGCCTGCCGATCATCCCATTATTGTTGGAGTCTTTGATGGTTTCAGTTGGATCCGTTGCGAAGGGAAAGGCTCCTTTCGCAACAGCCCGCTGATGAAAGCCTATGCCGAAGAGCGAATCGGTGCCGGCGAGAAACATCTGGTCGTCGACCTCGACGCGTGCACGGGCATGGACTCAACCTTCATGGGCACTCTCGCCGGCATGGCCTCGAAGCTTTCGGCGGTCGATGGCGGCACGCTTCAAATCGCCAGCGCCGATGAACGCAACCGCCGCTCGCTCGAAGACTTGGGGTTGGATTTTCTGATGGAAATCGACCCGCCGGCTGCCGGCTGGCAAGGCAAGCTCAACACGATCCGCAACGAGCTGAAACCGATCGGCGCCAGCGCTGCGAGCGACCCGCGCGGGAGCGGGCTCCATGTGCTGGAAGCCCATCGCAAGTTGTCCGCCCTCAACGAGAAAAACGAGCAGGCTTTTTCCGCCGTGGTCTCCATGTTGGAAAAAGAAACCGCCAAGGACGCCAAGTCGCCGGAAACCGGTCGGCAGACGCAATCATAAACATCAGCCAATCGGACTCCATGAACATCCCCGGGCTGCAGTACTCACCACTGGTCGCGCTCGCGGTGTTCATGCTTGTCGCGCTGATTCTTATTTTCGCCCTGCGCAATCAACGTCAGCGCAACCGACTGATCCGCAAAAAGTTCAACGAGCTCGAAGGCGAGGAACAGCGGATGTTTTCCTTCCTGCACGCACTCGGTCTCGCCATTGAAAACGAGCCGTCCCCCTCAGTGCTTTCAAGAATCATCGTCGATGGCATCGACAAGGTCGTGAATGCCCGCGGCGGTGCGATCT
>CAIVXP010000325.1 GCA_903909905.1 Akkermansiaceae bacterium | reverse complement strand
ATTTTTGAATTTGCCCGAATGGCTGATCGAGAAAAACGCGGCGCCACCGGCGAGGAGGACGGCGACGATGTAGAGCATCTTTTTCATGGGTTCTGAGTATACGAGGGGTAAGAGCCTTGGATCTGGGCCGATCAGTTGGGAGCGCGGGGCTCCTGTTCGTGTTGTGCAGCGGCAAGCACGCGATCGCCGACGGCCAGGGTGGTGTCTTTGGCCTGCGAGTCGGGAATGATGCTGGCCGCGGCGGTGCCGGACTCGACAGATGTGACCAAGAGCTTAGCGATGGTTTGGTCGCCTCGTACCACATCGAGGGTGGAGTTGGCCACCACACCGCTGGCGTTGCCGTTTGCGAGGGTGACGAATCCCCAGCTTGGGTAGATTGAGCGGATTCGCGTATTGAGGCTCGGCAGCGAGCGTCCGCTGCTGATGATTTCGAGTTTTTCCTTCAATTTGACGGCTTGGGTTTCAGCCTGTTTGCTTTGAGCGGTGAGGTTGGCGAGTTTTGCCTCGGCTGAGCTGATGGACTGGGAAAGTTCTTCCATCGCGGCGCTGGTTGCTCTCATTTTCGAGGCCAGTGCGCCGATGTCGCCGGCCTTGCTGGTCATTTCACGGATTTTTTCGATTTGCTGTTTATTTTCAGCGATCTTGGCATTTTTTTCTTCGAGGCTCTGTTTGAGGTCTTCGTTGGTTTTGGCCTGAGCCTTTGCGCTCTCCTCGATTTGGGTGATCTCGGGCATCACTTCCTCGATTTGTTGGGTGGTTTTCTTGAAGGCTGTCTGAGCGGTTTGGAGGCGGGTTTGCTCTTTGGCGAGTTCGCCCTTCTCGGTGGCGACGCTGTCAATTTCGGCTTGGTAAGCACCTTTGTTTTTTGAAGCGACGAGAGCGGCCAACGCGAGCGCTATTGCTGTGATGATGCCGAGAATTTTTACCATGGGTTCGGGATAGTCGAATGAAAGGGTTCAGGCGATGCGCTGTGTTGATCAATCTAATTATTATGGGGGTGGACGCAATCCAAAATTTAAGGTCTACAAACTGCCCGCGGGGGGCGGTGATGCTTTACAAATCGGGCTGCCGGGGCCATCGCTCATCTCATCATGCGTTCGATCATACGGGTTTTTTCCTATCTACGGCGTTATCCGGCAATGGCACTTGCCCAGCTTTTTTGTGCGGTGGGTATGACCCTTGCGGTTTTTGTATTTCCAAATGCTACGGGGCATGTGATCGACAAGGTGATTCCCGACCCATCCAGGCATCATGAATTTCTGTTTTGGACGCTGGTGGCCTTGGGCGGATTTTTACTGAAGGACGGATTGAACGCCCTGCGGATATTTCTGAACAACACTTTTGAGCAACAGGTAATCTACGACATCCGCTCGGATCTTTACGGGAAGATTCAGAAGTTGCCGTTGTGGTGGTTCGATGGGAAGCGTACAGGCGACATTATGACACGGGTGGTTGAAGACGTGACCAACATGGAGCGAGTGCTCATCGATGGCATCGAGCAGGGTTTGGTAGCGGCCTTGCAGGTGCTGGGGATAGGAGTGTTTCTTTTCATCCTCAACCCGTGGGTTGCCGGATGGGCGACCCTGCCGGTGCCATTGCTGACGATCGGCGCGTGGATTTATTCGACCAAGGGCAGGGATCGCTATCGCAATCAGCGCGATGCCGCATCAGATCTCAACGCCTTGCTGCACGACAACATCTCGGGCGTGCGGCAGATCAAGGCCTACGCTGCGGAGGGTGCGGAGCATGAAAGGTTCAACCATTTTTCCGACCAACTGCGCGTGACGACACTGCGGATGATGAAGTGGTGGGCGCTGTACTCGCCGGGCATGTCGTTTTTGAGGATGGTGGGATATGTGCTGGTGCTTGGCTTTGGTGGTGCGGCGGTGATGAAGGGGGAGCTTTCGATTGGTGACTTCACGAAGTTTCTGCTGTTTCTCGCGTTGTTTTATGAGCCGATCGATCGGCTCAACTCGCTCAATCAAATGCTGCTTTCCGGTCGTGCGGCGGCGGATCGGGTGTTCGAGATTCTTGATTTCGAGGAAGAGCCGAACGCGACTGCGGGAAAAGAGTTGCCGGCAAAGATCAGAGGCCATGTACGCTTCGAAAATGTTTCGTTTTCGTATCAGGATCAACCAACCTTGCGTGGCGTGACGCTGGAGGCTGAGCCCGGGCGCACGATTGCGTTGGTGGGTTCGACCGGTGCCGGTAAGTCGACCGTGCTTTCGCTGCTGGCGCGGTTTTATGAAATTAACTCCGGCCGGATTACCATCGATAGCATGTCGATCGGCGAGCTATCGAAGGCCTCCCTGCGCGGGCGCATGGCTTATGTGACGCAGGAGGCGTTTTTGTTCAACGGCACGGTGAGGGAGAACCTCTTTCTGGCGAAGCGCGATGCGACCGATGAGGATATGTGGGCTGCCTTGAAGGCGGCGCATGCCGAGGTGTTTGTGAGTGCTTTGCCGCGACAGCTCGACACCCATGTTGGAGAGCGTGGGGTTAAACTTTCGGGTGGCGAAAAGCAACGGCTGTCGATCGCGCGGGCCTTGTTGAAGGACGCGCCGATTCTATTGCTCGACGAGGCCACGGCATCGGTTGACTCTGAGACTGAGCGGTTGATTCAAGACGCGCTCGATCATCTCATGGCCAATCGCACGGCATTTGTGATCGCTCATCGCCTGTCGACCATTCGCAATGCCGACCACATCTATGTGCTCGAAGCGGGTGAGGTCATCGAGCAGGGCACGCATGATGCGCTGCTTGCCAAAGGTGGCAAGTATGCGGAGCTGTGCCGAAAGTCGTTTCTCGCGGCAGCAGAGCAAGTGGGGGAGTAAAAGCTGAAATTTGAACAAGTGGCTTCTTCATTAGCAGGGGCCTCAGTTAGGCGTACCGTTGTGGAGTACGGACCTTAGAGCATTTTGCTCAAATCTGTAGCCGGTGCTTGGGGGTTATGTGTGGGAAATTTGCGGCTTTGCCGGATTAGGGAAATGAGCGGAATCTTTTGTCCATGGCTGCGTTGTTGCTCAGTCGTGGATGTTTATCCACTCCATCGCAACGCCTTGCCCTGGCCAAAATCTTCTCGCTCCACCGGCTACACCTTTTCGCAAACTGCTCTAGTGCGAATGCACATGCATGAAATCAACTAGTGAAAGTCTGAGTCAACCCAGAGACGAGCTATGAGAGATCAGCCGGAGGTAACTGCGCCGTCGTGAGACTGGGTCGAGGGCAGCCCGTGGCGGACATCAACCGAACGCTGACAGGCTGCTACGCCTACTCAAACATCTCTATCCCAGCGATTTGGAATAAATAGACCGGTGGATGCGGGTACGCCTGCGCTCCATTCTGCGCACTTTATGGTTTTGCGGCAAAAACGCTTTAGAACATAACTTGGCGCACCCAGATGTATCGGCGGAAGAGGACTTTCACGGCGGCGGTGAGTGGAACTGCGAGGAGGGCTCCTACGAATCCTCCGAGGACCAGCGACCAAAAGAGCATCGAGAAGATGACGGTGAGCGGGTGGAGGCCGACGGAATTGCCGACGATTTTAGGGGCGGTGACGAGGGAATTGATTTGTTGAACCACCACAAAGATTGCGACGATACAGCCAACATAGGCGGCGGGGCTCATGCCGAAGGGGGAAGATCCTTGGGCGTGGAGGTAGCCAATGACGCAGGCGGGAATGAGGCAGAGGATGCTGCCGATGTAGGGGATTACGCCGAGAATGGCCATGAATATGCCGATGAGAAATCCGTAGGGTAAGCCGAAGAGTGTGAGTGCGGTGCCGACGAGAAATCCATCGATCGCGGCAACGAGCACTTGGCCGCGGAAGAATGAAACTAGGTAGCCGTTGATTTCTTGAAGTGTTCCGACCAGTTCGGTTTTGAATTCGGAATTTTTGAGCGGCACATAGTCATGCCAGTGCTCGCGGATCGATGATGAATCCTTGAGGAAGAAGAATAGATAGACCGGCACCATGATCATGCCGAGAACGAGTCCGAGAAAGCCGAGCAATTTGGTCGAACCGGCAGAGATCCACTCGCGACCGGTTTTGAGAATCACGCCCTTGTACTCGAAGAGCATGCGCCCGGCGCGGCTTTTTGAGAGCGACTCGATGGCATTGGTCCCACCAGTGTTTTCGGTGACTGGGCTGCCTTGATCGTCCACTTCGGTGAGCATCCAGCCGATTGGGTTTTGCTGATGGCGTTGGCGCATCTTTACCAACTCCGTGGCCAGAGTGCCGGCAAGTCGTTCATTTTGTTCTTCGTCGTTGCTCGCTTCTTCATCGATGGCATTGCTTTTGGCGATCGCTTGCTGCGCGACAGCCGGGGTGGAGAAAGTTTTTTTGAGGAGCCCGCGACCTTGGTTCACGGCGGGGATCAGCGCGATCACCAGCAGTGCGATGGAGGCAAGAATGGCCGTAAAAAGAGATACGACAGACCAAAACCTGCTTAGTCCGCGTGTTTGCAAAAGTCGAACCACCGGATCGAGCACATAGGCGATGATGCCGGCTACGATCAATGGGATGAGCACCGGCTGAAGGAAGCCGAAGACCTTGCCGATAAGCCATACGAGGCCTACCATCAAGGCACCGAGAATCATGATCGACACACCGGTCGCAGCGTTCCACAGCGTGCGTTGTTGGAATGTAGTGGGCTGGCTCATGACCTTGCTGGGGTCGGTGGAAGGGATGGGATTATGGAGAGCCATCCGCTGCGGCGGCGGTGGATAGCCCTGCGATTTTATCGAGGATGCCGTTGACGAAGCGTTTGGAATCGGTGGTGCCGAAGCGCTTGGCCAGTTCGATTGCTTCGTTGATCACGACCTTGGGTGGGGTGGCCGTGTGGAGGAGTTCGTGAGTGGCGAGGCGCAGAATGGCACGGTCGACCGGATCGATTCGCGCGGGTGAGTAATTCTCAATGACTTCGCCGAGTTTGGTGTCGATGTCATCCTTGTGGGCAAGGATGGCATCGACCCACTTGTCGGCCGTTTCGCGTAGCTCGACTATTTCAGATTTTGATTTGCGGAGTTTGGTGAGGTCGCCTTGATCGGGAAAATTTTCCGGTTCCTCGACCATGCGAATGCGGTCGGAAATTCGCTGAAGCCGGCGGATGGATGCGGTGACCGGCTCGAGCGGGCCGCGCAGCGAGGGTTGAAGGTCTGTGAGGTCGATGAATTCTGCGCGTGCGCCGGCGAGATCGCGGTCGATGCGAAACAAATGGTCGAGCGCCGGATCAAACTTCGAGGCGACCGAGGCGTCGTCGTCGTCTTTTGGCAAGTGCTCGAGATTTTGAAACGCAACGCTCCAGTTTGTTTCAAGGCGTGTGATGCGCTCGAGGCATTGCCGGATTTCTTCGGTATCGGGCTTGCCGGAGAGTAGCATCGTTGCTGAGGTGCTCCGTTGTTGAAACTCTGCCAGACGTTCACCGCGCCCACTGGCGAGGTGGTGGATGGCGCGGAAGGTGGCGATGAGCAGTTTGCGGCGTTCCGACTCCGTGACAAAGTCCCAGAACGGTCCGCGCAGGGCGATCGGGTCGGCGCCACCCTCAAGATCGGCGCAATAGAGAAACTGCACTACCGTCTCGCGAATTTGGCGGGGACTAGGCATGTCGTTGTCTATTGCCTTCGTTGAGCTGAGGAATGGAGCGGTCGAGTTCGCGGAAAACATTGATCATCGAAGCGGCGGCGCGAGCGGCTTCGCGACCGCGGTTGATTTGTGATCCGATGCAGCGGGCGTAGGCTTGTTTTTCGTCTTCGACGAGCAACACCTCATGGATGATCGGGCGTTGTGAGGAAACGGCGAGCTGTTGGAGTGAATCGGTCACCGAGCGGGCGATCAGGTCGGCATGGGCAGTCGAGCCACGAATGATCAAGCCCAGTGCAATGATGCAAGTCGGCGGGTTGCGTTCGAGCACTGCTGCGACCATCACTGGAATTTCAAATGCGCCAGGAACACGGATCAGATCGACCCGTGCCTGCGGAATGATCTCATTGATCTCGTTGAGTGTGTTGTCGACAAGCGCATCGGTGAATTCCTCATTGTATTTTGAGGCGACGACGCAGACACGGACCTTGGAGCCGATGATCCGCGGTTTTGGTTGCAGCGCGTTGGACATGGGGTGGATATGGACGGGTGGGTCCGAAAAGTCAATCGGAGGCGGCAGGGATCGTCAATACGCCTGTTTCCCGCGGCTGAGGCTGATGGCGGTTGCGAACTTACGGCAGATTTCGTCGAGTTGTCGGTCGGCGCGAATTTGCTCGAGTGTCCATGGCAGGCGAAAACGCCAATTGTGTTTGCCGTCTGTGCCGGGGTGATTGATGCGCTCGTCGATGCCGAAAAGCTCGGTAATCATCAACGAGGTGTAGCGGGAGTTCGAATCAAGCAGGGCCTTGACGAGTCGCAGGCGGACGCCTTCGGTGAAGGGCGGACATGGGCCACTCACGGGCAATGGAATCGAGGCGAATTCCGAGAGGATGCGCAGCGTGTTTTGTGCGCCGTGAGATTGCCAGCCCGAGTGTTCATCGGGATGTGCGTGGTGGCGTTGGATGGCGTTGATGCATCCGCGCCAGATCCCATTGACCGGATCGTGGTCGTGGGTTGAGTAGGTGGCGAAGGAATTTTCCGGAAAGCTATTGCCGGGGGTGGGGTGGCCAAACTCGTTGCAGTCCCAGTGCGGGATGCGAAAGCCGGTGATGCCGAGGTCGTGGAGGTGTGGGCGCACATAGTCCGGAACCCAACCGAGATCTTCGGCGATGATTTCGGCACCATTGGCGGCTTCGAGAATGGCGCGCAGGCGAAGATCGCCATCCGCGCGGTTGGCAGCCTTGTTTTCCATGGTGTCATCCGGTCGGAGAAACCAGTGTGGCATCATGCCATGGGTTTTTTCCCTCGCTTGTTCGTGGCTTAGCCCAATGAATTCGTGATTGCGCTCGGGACGCCATGGAAAGGCATAGATGCGGTAGAACCCGAGCACGTGGTCGAGACGGAACATGCAAAAGATCTCGGTGAGTCTTAATATCCTTTTTTTCCACCACTTGAATCCGTTCGCCTGCATGTGGTCCCAGCGATAGAGCGGTATGCCCCAGTTTTGCCCCCACTGCTGAAAAAACAGATCGCTTTGCCCCATGCCTTCCGGTGGTGATCCGCCGCACCAGTCGAGGTGGAATTCATCGCGGTTGAAAAATACATCGCAAGAATGCCAGCTCACGCCGATTGGCACATCGCCCATCAGTTTCACGCCGCGTGAGTCGGCATGTTGCCGGAGAGCGCGCCATTGTCGGAAGCACAGCCACTGGGTGAAGGCGAAAAAATCCAAGCGATAGTCGACTGCTTCAGCATCCCTTGCTCGCAGCGATTCGATAAATTCGTGCGCCTTTTCCGGTGTGCTTGATGATTCAGGCCATTTGTCCCAAGTGAGTGACTCTCCGTGAATTTCCATCAAGTAGCGAAACCGGCTGTAGGCATCGAGCCAATCCTGTTCGGCGGCCTTGAAGCGTGTGAACTCGTCATGCAATTCCCCTCCCGCATCCGTGAAGTCCGCCCACGCCATTTCAAGCAGTTTGCGCTTCACATTTCGCACTGCGGGGTAATCGACGTGTGCAGCCTGGTTGGCGACGCCGAGTTGCTCGCGAGCGCGTGAGAAATCGGCGCCGCCAAGCCATGGGATTTCCGACGGGTCAAGAGTTAGGTAAATCGGATCGAGCGCGGTGGAGGAGATGGCGCTGTAAGGGCTTTCGTCGTTGCCGTTTTCGTTGATCGGTAGCAGCTGGATGAAAACGACGCCGGTTTCGGCGGCCCAGTCAATCCACTCTCGAAGGGCGGCGGTGTCGCCGATTCCAAGGTCCCCATTGCGTCTCATTGAAAAGACCGGGATGAGGATCCCGGCCTGACGAATTCCAGCTTTCTGCACAAAGCCAGCTTGGCATGGGGAAACGCGGCGTAAATTGCGAATTTGCGCAAGTTGATGCGGATAGCGGGTATCGCAGTCGAGGCTACACCCGCGAAAGCGGTAGGCGATGCCGTAATGAGTTTTTGACACATGGGATTAAATTTGTGAGTCTAACAGACAGTCGCGGCTGATTCGCGGCATAACCCATAAACAAAACAACACAATGAAACAGAAACACTGGATCCCGATGATTGCCTTGGTTGGTACTCTTGCCGCGTGCAACAAGGTCAAGCAGAGCGCGAATGAAAAGATTGAAGCCGGAGCAGAGCAAGTTGCCGAGGGCGTAAAAGAAGCGGCATCAAATGTTGTCGAGGAAGCGAACAAGGCCACAGAGGCTGTCGCGACCGAGGCAAAAGAAGCTGCGGATGAAGTCAAAGCAGCCGCAGACAAAGCGTCGGACAAAGCCGCTGACGCGGTTAAGGAAGCCGCTGATGAGGCGAAGGAAGGCGCCGAAGAAATCAAGGAGACAGTTGAGGGCGAGCTGCCCAATTAAGTAGCCAGATTGATTTTGATGTTTATCCGGCCCTTGTTCGGGAGTCTTCCCGTGGCTAGGGCCGGATTATTTTTGGGCTGTTGCCGGAGAATATGAAGCGCATGGCGCATAGAAATCACCGCCACGCTAGAAAAGGTCAGGCTGCGTTGCGTAGCAGGGCGACCAGTACGCCTTGGATGACCAGGTCGGTGACAGGGATGAGGTCGGGGTAATCAGGGTTTTCTGCGCGAAGGAAGGGCTGGCCTTTTTCGACGAGGTAGCGCTTGAGGGTGGTTTCGCCGTCTATGAGTGCGGCGACGATTTCACCTTTGCGAGGTTCGCGTTGTTCGAGGATGACCGTGTCGCCGTGGCAGATGTGAGCATCGATCATTGAGTCGCCGCGGACTTTGAGGGCGAAAGTTTTTGCGTTGCGGTGAATACCGAGAGCAGTGGCATCGACGCTGATTGAGCCTTCGCGCTCTGGGATCACGTCTTGGGCCATGCCGGCAGCAATGTTGCCGTAGACCGGGATGTCGCAGATTTCACCGCGGTCGAGCTCATCCGGGAAGATGACCGCGCGCGCTTTACCGGGTAGGCGCTGGATCACCCCTTTGCGCTCCAGGGCACGCAGGTGGCTCATGGCAGCCGTCTGACTCGCAAATCCGAAATAGTGTTGGATTTCCCGGGTGGATGGCATCAGGCCACTGCGGCGCTGGGACATTTTGAGATACTCGAGAATGTCGTTTTGGCGGCGGGTGAGGTTGGCTTGCATGATTTTGAACAGTGTTCGAGGGAACAAAGCACGGGCGGCATGGTGGATCAAGTGAAAATTTTCCGACAGTAAGTTTCGATGAAATCGGTCGTTGCTTGCAGCCGCGGCTTGCGGACGGCTATTGGCTCCGCTAGTATGAAGCCTCAACCACTCATGAAACGACTCTCTTTATTTGCTTTTCTGTTGAGCCTCACATCGGTCATAGCCGAGGACAAGTCTGCGACCAAGTCCGGCTCGGATTCCGCCGCCCAAACGGAACAAGCGCCCACTCAAGATCTTTTGCCAAACCAGAAGGCTTTCTTGAATCTTGCCGAAGAGCGCCGCAAGGATTTCGCCAAGCACCTCTACGAGGCCAACCGCCTTTTTCAGCAAAAGCGGATTTTTGAGACGATGGAGCAGCTGCAAAAAGCCGATGCGATCTTCAAAGAAAGCCCGGAAATCTACAACCTGCGCGGCACTTGCTTTGTGGAGATACGTGCTTTCGATAAGGCTCTTCAGGATTTTCTGTCAGCGCTTGAACTTTCCAAGGGCAACCCAAGCATTCGCTTCAACATCGCCGAAGTGTATTTCGTGACGCACGAGTGGCAGAAAGCGGCTGATATGTTTGAGAGTGTACTCAAGGATTTGCCGGTTCAAGGCATCGCCTTGAGTCGACTGATCGAATTCAAGATCATGCTCTGCAAAAACAAGTTGGGCAAAAAGGACGAGGTATTGATCCTCTCTGAGAAATACGATTTCCTCGATGATTCGCCGTATTACTACTATGCCAAGGCAGCGCTCGAGTATGAGGCAAACAACTTGGTCAAAGCCGAAGAGTGGTTGGCGACGGCGAGCCGAATTTTCCAAGATCCGAATATCCTCGCGCCATGGCAGGACACCTTGGTCGAGTACGGCTACATCAAGAGCTTCTACGGTGGAGTGGATCAGGCCGAAGCACAGTGATGTTCGTCAATTCGTGTGGCGGCTTGCTTGATCTTGCCAAGCCCGCCCGACGTACCTAATGCTTGGCTTTGCCGCAAGCGCGTCAATGGTCCCGTGGTCCAATGGATAGGACGATGGCCTCCGAAGCCGTAGGTCCAGGTTCGATTCCTGGCGGGACCACCAGCGAAAAAACCGCTGGAAAGTGCTTGAAACAAGGGTTTTTGAATTTCTGAAGAAAAAGGTGGAGGCGAGGGGAGTCGAACCCCTGTCCGAGATGCCTTCAGCGATGGTATCTACATGTTTAGCAGGCGGTCTGGAGTTTCGGAGAGGCTGGGCCCGCTTGCGGCGTTGTCTTTCCTAGGAACCTGTTGGATCTCGACTCAAGCCCGGTGCCCCGGCTTTTTGCCCAGCCTTCTAAGTGTCGTCGTCCCCCCCAGAAGGCGTCGGGGTTCTGACGTGGCCGTCAATTAAGCAGCCAGTGCGAGCTCGTTAGAGTCTGCATTTGTTTGTTTGAACGGCTTTTTAAGGAGGCCAACCGATCAACCTCCACATGCAACCAGCGCATCGAACATCCCGTCGAAGCCGGGACGCCCCCTGACGCAGGGTCGGATTCAAAGTGCCACGGATCGCAAGGATGGCAAGGGGGAAGTTGGGGGAAGGCAGAAGACAGAAGATGAAGAGGAGGTCGAACACTGAACATCGAAGTGGGAAGAAGATGAAGAAGCGGCATTTTTTCTTCTTTCTTCTGTCTTTTTCTCAACTCAATCCAGCTGGGCGTTCCAGTCGTTGAGTTTTTTGCCGATGTGAGGGGCGAGGGGCGTGATGATGCCGTTGTCGAGGCGGTAGATCCAGCTGTGGATGGAGATTTTTTGGCCGCGTTCCCAAGCGTCTTCGACGATGGTCGTGCGTGCGACATGGCGTGCTTGGGCGAGCACATTGAGTTCGCAGAGTCGGTCGGCGGCGGCTTGGGGCGGGAGGGCGTCGAGTTCCTCGCGGTGGGCGCGGTGGAGGCTGCGGATGCCTGAGAGCCAGTTGTCGATGATGCCGTGGCGGAAGTTTTCAAGGGCGGCGATCACTCCTCCGCAGCCGTAGTGACCGCAGACGATCACATGGCGGACCTTGAGGACATCGACCGCGTATTGCAGGACAGCGAGCAGGTTGAAATCGGTTTCGGCGACGACATTAGCGACATTGCGGTGGACGAACACTTCGCCGGGTGCGAGGCCGGTGATTTGGTTGGCGGGCACGCGGCTATCGGAGCAACCGATCCAGAGGTATTGGGGAGTTTGCTGGTTGGCGAGTTCGGAAAAGAACGAAGGATCTTCGGCTTTAACCGAGGTGGCCCAGTTGCGGTTTTTTTCCAAGAGGTCGGCGAGTGTGTCCATCGTAGCTTGGGTTTGATTCAAGCGGTTTGGCGCATGGGCGTCCACCATGGTTTTGGGTGGTGGATTTTTTTCGCATTGGCCGGAGGGGTCAGTGGGATTGGAATGACGGCCACGAAGCATGGAATTTTCTGGTTCATGGAATTATCCTCAAGAACTGCCGGTGGTTGCGCACCGGGAGGAGATCCTTGCGGCATTGCGTGAGCATCGGGTGGTGGTCGTGGTGAGCGACACTGGGTCGGGCAAGACCACGCAGTTGCCGAAGATGGTCGCCGAGGCCTTGGGGCCGGAGGGTGGACGGGTGGGTTGCACGCAGCCGCGGCGGATTGCGGCGGTGAGTGTGGCGGGGCGCGTGGCGGAAGAATTGAAGGTGCCGCTGGGCGGAATGGTCGGGTATCAGGTGCGCTTTGATGAGAAGCTTTGCAAGGACACGCGCATCAAGTTCATGACCGATGGCATCCTGCTTGCCGAGACGCAGGGGGATCCGCAGTTGCGTCAGTATGGCGCCTTGATTCTCGACGAGGCGCATGAGCGATCGCTCAACATCGATTTCCTTTTGGGGTATTTAAAAAACCTTCTGCAAACGCGCGCGGATTTGAAATTGGTCATTTCATCGGCGACGCTCGATGCTGGATCATTTGCGGAATTTTTCACGATCGATGGTGTGGCAGCGCCGGTGATTGAGGCGCCGGGGAGGATGTTTCCCGTGGCGGAATTTTTCCTGCCGCCTGCGGATGACGAGGAAATGCCGCAGCATGTCGCGCGTGCGGTTGAGTGGTTGGGTGGGGTGGATCCGCGTGGGGATGTGTTGGTGTTTTTGCCGGGTGAGCGCGAGATCCGCGAATGCGCGGAGGTGCTTGAAGGGAGGAAATTTCGCGATACCGAAGTGCTGCCCTTGTTTGCGAGGTTGGGTTTGGCGGATCAACAAAGGGTGTTTCATCCGGGAAGATTGCGGCGTTTGATTTTGGCAACGAATGTGGCGGAGACATCGCTGACGATTCCGCGCATCGCATGCGTGATTGATACCGGTGTGGCGCGGGTGAGTAGGTGGAGTCCCGGTAAGGGTGTGCAGCGTTTGTTGGTCGAGCCGGTGAGCCGGGCTAGTGCGCGTCAGAGAAAGGGTCGCTGCGGTCGAGTGCGCGATGGAGTGTGCGTGAGGTTGTATGAGGAGCTGGAGCTTGAGGAGCGCGCGGAGTTCACCGATCCCGAGATTCGCCGCAGTTCTTTGGCGGGGGTGATTTTGCGGATGAAGTCGCTGGGTTTGCCGGAGATCGACGAGTTTCCGTTTCTTGATGCTCCATCACCGAAGGCTGTGGCCGAGGGGTATCGCACGCTGCGTGAGGTCGGTGCGCTTGATCGTGAGAGAAAGCTCACCGCTTACGGTCGCGAAATGGCGCGCATGCCGGTCGATCCGAAGTTGGCGCGGATGATCATTGAAGCGCGCAAGGAACATTGCCTGGCGGAAATTTTGCCGATCATCGGATTTTTGGAATCCAATGATCCGCGTGAGAGACCTGCGGAAAAAGCGCGCGAGGCCGATGAGGCGCATGTCGCATGGAAGGATGCGGAGAGTGACTTCATCGGCATTTTGCGAATGTGGAATGCGCTTCAGCAATTCCGTGATGAGCGCGGAAAGTGGCGGCGCAATGCGCTGAGGAAATTTGCGGCGGCGTCGTATCTCAACATGCGGCGTGTGATCGAGTGGTCGAATGTGGTGGATGAGTTGGCGGATGGCGAGTCGGCGCATTTGAAGCGCGGCGGTGGCAAGGATGCGACGGAGCATGCGTACCCTTATGCCTCGATTCATCGATCATTGTTGGCGGGGGTGCCGCGACAGTTTGGCTTGTGGGATCGTGAGAACAAAGCCTATCGCAGTGCGTCGGGAGGATTTTTTGCGGTGTTTCCGGGATCGGGATTGTTTGGTGCGCCGAAGCGCTGGGAATGGGTGGTGGCGATGGAGTTGGTCGAGACTTCGCGTTTGTGGGCGCGGCGGGTGGCGCGGATTGATCCCGAGTGGGTTGAGCAGGTGGCGCCGCATTTGTGTCGCAGCGTTTATGGTGAGGCGCATTGGGATGAGGCTCAGGGCGCGGTTTATGGCAAGGAGCGGGTCGTATGCGGTGGCTTGGCGGTAGTGGTGGGTCGCCGTGTGCATTACGGAAGAGTGGATGCGAAGCTCGCGCATGGCGTTTTTGTGCGCGAGGGTTTGTTGGGCGGTGGTTTGCGCAAGCGTGGGAAGTTTCTCGATTTCATCGAAGAGCTGCGTGAGGAGGTCGGCACGATCGAGGACAAGTTGCGTCGGCCGAACGGTGTGTGGGATGAGGATGCGGTGGTGGCGTATTGCGAAGAGCGCATCCCGCAGGAGGTGCACACGGCGGCGGCATTTCACAAGTGGTTGTCGCAGCACGAGGAGGCTTTGATCGCCGGGCTGCGGGCGATGGTGGATGAGCAATTGCAAAACCATGGAGTCGATGGCTTTCCCGATGAAATTTTGCATGAGGGTGAAAGCTATCCCGTCTATTACCGCACCGCGCCGGGTGAGCGTGATGATGGCGTGACGATAGGAGTGCATGTGGATCAACTGCCAAAATTACCCGAGTGGTTGCCGGCATGGGGTGTGGATGGTCATTTGCGAGAGCGGGTTGAGTTGATCCTGCGATCGCTGCCGAAGGATTACCGGCGTGTTTGCCAGCCGATTGCATCGCTGGCGGATGCCTTTGTGGAACTATGGGCCTTTGCGCCGAAGGATGGGGCGATCGGAGTGGTGCTTTCGGACTTCATTCGCGAGCGACTTGGTGTCGATGTGCCGCAGGATGCGTATGATTTTTCGCGGTTGCCCGATCATCTGGTGACGAAGGTGTGGGTCTGCGATGATGATGGTGAGGAGTTGGCGTTTGGCACCGATGTGGCGGAGTTGAAGTTGCGGCTTGGCGAGAGGATGAGGCAACGATTTGAAGCGGCGGCGAATGAGGATCTCGAGCGCAGCGGCATTAGCAGTTGGGATGGGGAGAAACTGCCCGAGCGGGTGGCGACGCCCGGTGGATTTGCGTATCCGGCATTGGTTGAT
>CAIVXP010000324.1 GCA_903909905.1 Akkermansiaceae bacterium | reverse complement strand
CCACGCAGGCAGCATTTCCGGCAACGGCAGTGTTGTCATTGCAGGCGCAGGCACCACCACGCTCTCCGGCACCAACACCTACACCGGCCTCACGACCGTTTCGGCCGGCACGCTCGCCGTCAATGGCAGCGTTGCAGGTGCAATGACTGTTGCATCGGGCGGCACTCTTCAAGGATCGGGCTCCATTGCTGGAAACACCACCGTCAGCGGCAATCTCAATCCGGGCAACAGCCCCGGCCTCCTGACTTTTGAAAACTCGCTCACGCTTGATTCCACATCCACCACGACCTTGGAGATCACAGGTTTGACTCGTGGCACCCAGTACGACGCGGTCGATGTTGGCGATGTGCTCACTTACGGTGGCTCGCTGTTTTTAGATTTCAGTGGCCCCCTGTACGGTGTAGGGGATTATACCTTCAACCTCTTTGATTTCGCGTTCAGTGATGGCAGCTTCGACTCCATCAGTCTATGGGGCACTTACGACGGCTCCCTTACCAATAACTCTGGTGTTTGGGATCTGACCGATGGCGACAACAGTTGGTCCTTCAATCAGGGGGACGGTGTGTTGTCCCTGACGGTTGTGCCGGAGCCGAGTGTGGCAATGATGGCGGGAAGTGTCGCGCTGATGGCCTTGATGCGCCGTCGCAGAGATCCAGTCAGAGAAGTGCATCCATAATTTCCCCTAGGAGCTTTTGGTTTTTACTCCAAAGGGATCGAGAAGGGCGTCAGCTGGGAGCTGGCGCCCTTCATTTTTTTGAGCAGCCATCAATTGAAAAAGACGGCAACGCGATTGGCATTTCTACCTTGGTTCTTGTCGCTGAAATCAAGGCAAGTCCGCGAAAATGTGTCATGATACAGAACAATTTTTATGAAACTTGCAAACTGTAAACCGGAAAAAGACAAGGTATTGCGAATGAGTCAGAAATTGTTGACGCGGCGACTGTCTGCGCGGGCGGGCTTCACGCTAGTTGAGGTGTTGGTAACGATCGCCATTATTGCGGTTCTCGTTACCATTGCTGGTGCTGGATGGAAGTCGTACCTCTCTTCCGCGAGATCGGCCAAGGCGACTTCTTATCTGAAGCGAACGGGAGCGCTTGTCGCCAACTACGCGGCGGAGAACAACAATCGTTTGCCGCCCTCCGCAGACTGGGGCGCGATCATGTACGGAGGAGGACTTGTTTACTTTCAGCGCTACATTTGCGAATTTTCAGGCGTCAAATGGAATGACACGGATCCCGCCCGCCCGCTGCCGGAATATTTTTACGATCCTGTGCTGGAGGGCAAGCGCCAGCATCCGATGGGAAGTTTCGGGGTGAACCATTCCATTGTTTTGAACACATGGGACTGCAGAAAATTCGGCGACGAGTCGGGAACTCCGATTTCAACCATTTCGAGTCCGAGCTGGAAGGTGATCTATTGCAGTGCTAAAGAGCCAGGGTGGGACAGCACTTGGCTTTTTACAGGTGAGGATTTTGCACGCCAGGGTTGGAAGCCCGACAGTGGACCGGATCCGCGATACAAGGATAAGGCTGGAGCCCTTTTCCTCGATGGTCATGTCGAGAACCTTGAGATCAAAACCATGAATGAGGCCAAGAGGCGACGCTATTTCACGCTTGATCCGTGAGCATGGTGATTGATGTGGTATCGGCGAGGATGGGTCGGCAAATGGCGTTCGAGTTACGATTCGCATTGCGGCAAGTTGGCTACCGGGGCGATGGCATTGCGGCGGATTTTTGTGGCATGTGATTGAAGGTTCTTTTGCGCGCCTGTGACAAGGTAATGTGCCATGGATGCTGTTTCGACTCATGGTGTATCACCGACCCGCTGGACTCGCGCCAGCTTGGCACGAGCACTGGTGCTGGCCCTGCTTCTTGTCTTGGTCTCCTTGGGCTTGGCCGCGTGGTTCTACTTCGCTCCCTCATCGCTGTTGAAGTTGGTGTTGAGATCGCCAAGCGTTGAGAAATTCGAACTGGCTGGAAGTGCGGCAAGCGGAACGGTGATCGACTTGCAGGGCGGATGGTTCAACGAAGGGAAACCGACAGAGATTGTCATCCGCTCTCTGCGAAAAGGCGGGAGCTGGGACGTTTCCGAGCGTATCACCATCCGCAACGGCCGGCTGCGCGGAGGGATCCGCATCGTCGGCCTCGGGCGCAACGGCGAGGCGCCGTGCGTGCGTGAGTCTTCCGTGAGCGAGGGGCACACGGAACGCGCCCAAGCGGCGGCTCCGCGTCAGATTGTCCTCGAGAATATGCAGATCGAGGCGGCGCACCGCATCCCGCTCTATCTGGGGCCCGGTGTCACCGGCGTGACCGTGAAAGACTGCACATTCACGGGCTGGACGGTTTCGACGGCTGTCTATCTCGACGCGGAAAGCGCCGGCAACACGATCGAAAATTGCACCTTTGACGTCCGCGCTGCGCGCGAAGTCATCGCCGTCGATGGATCCGCGCGCAATATCATCAAAGGAAACCTCTTCGTCCGCGCCGCTTTCGGCGGCATCTATCTTTATCGCAACTGCGGCGAAGGCGGCACGGTGCGTCACCAAAAGCCGCGCGAAAACCGCATCGACAACAATACCTTCGATCTCTCCGGATTGCGCCCGGGCAGTCACGGGATCTGGCTCGGTTCGCGCCAAGGGCGCCGCAACTACTGCGAAGCAGACGCTGGTCACAGTTTCGGAAGCAGCGCCGACAACCGCGACTTCGCGGACGACAACACGGTGACGGGGAATGTTTTCAATCCTGCCTCATCGCGCGCGAACCGCGATGATGGCGAATGCAACCTGAACGAAGAGCGTCCTCCCAATATCGTCTTCATTCTCGCCGATGATGTCTCGGCCGACGAACTGGCACCCTATGGCGGCACCATCGCCATGCCCAACCTGCAGAAACTGGCCGACGATGGCGTCCTTATCCGCGATGCGTGGTCCACGCCTGTGTGCGCCCCGTCGCGCGCCATGATGATGACCGGCAAATACCCGCACCACACCGGCTACTACGAGAACCCAGTTTCTCCCGAAGTCCCGTTTTGGCAGGACCCACGGCATCTGCCGTTGCTGAAGATGCTCAAGCAGGCCGGCTATGCCACCAGCATGGTCGGAAAAAAACACCCCGGCAATGATCCCGATGCGGGCGTGCTGGGAGCGGAGGACTGGCTGATCACATGGTTTTGGCCGGGCCACGATGGTCCGCGACAAAACCATTGGTCGCCCGAGCGCAAGGACATCTATGGCGTTTCCTGGTTTTGGCATCCGGGCCTGGTGCGCAACGGCAAGGGTCTGCCCACGACGCCGAAGGACTTTGGGCCCGATCTGGAGTTGAAGCATTTGCTGGAGTTCACCGCAGTCGATCGCGACAAACCGTTCATCGCCTACTGGGCAACTTTTCTTCCGCACAAGGCACACGAGGAGGTGGCGGGCTCACCTGAAGGGCGTTGGTATTATACCGATGTGCCGGAGTTGGACAAAGAAGGTCGGCCGACCGGCGGCAAGGTGCGCGGCACGCTCAAGTCGAACATGCAATACCTCGACCACCTGCTTGGGCGTCTCCGCAAGGGGCTGGTCGAGCAGGGGCGGGCGAGGGATACCATCATCTTCTTTGCTGCCGACAATGGCACAGCGGACATTCGCGGGAGCAACAAGGTCATGGACAAGAATAGCTACGATCGCGACAACGGCATTCGCGTGCCGCTGGTGGTGGGCGGCGGCCCGGTGCAAGCCCGCGGCTCGAGCGATGTGCTGGTGGACTTCACCGATTTCTGGCCGACATTCGCCCAGCTTGCGGGGTATCGCGGTGCGATGAACACCGATGGCCACAGCTTTGCCCCGTATTTGCTCGGCGAACCTTTCACCCCGCGCGAGACGATCCGCATGGCGATGAACAATGCTCGCTGGGTGCGCGACCGCAACTGGCTGCTCGACGGCCGGGGGCGATTCTATGACACCCGTGGCGCGGCGAATCGCGACGAATATCGCGATGTGAGCGAGTCAACCGATACCGAGGCAATCGCCGCCCGCAAACGCTTCGAAAGGCACCTGCAGGAAATCCCGCTGCCCGACACAAACGACCCTGCGACCGCCAAACTCTGGCGGCAATTCCGCGCGACGCCTCAGGGCGCGCCCGTCAAAGTATTTCGCCCATCATACCTCAAATGAAGTCGCAGGCTTGAGCCTTTCCCGTGCGTGCCACCCATCCGATGGCATTGCCGCGCGGGTTTGCGGCGCATTTTTCAAGGTCTGCATTTTGGGTTGGTGGTAAATTTTTGAACAAAGCAATGAACACCTCATCCAAGGACCGTATCCGGGTCGGCTGCTATTACTTTCCGAACTATCACGCCGATCCCCGCAATGCAAAGATCCACGGCCCCGGTTGGACCGAGTGGCAATTGGTCCGGCATGCCATTCCGCGTTTCCCGGGGCACCAACAGCCCAAGGTGCCGTTGTGGGGTCACGAGGACGAGTCCGACCCGCAGGTGATGGAGAAGAAGATCGACGCGGCGGTGGATCACGGCATCGATCATTTTATCTTTGATTGGTATCACTACGAAGACGGTCCGTTCCTTGAGCGGTGTCTTGAGCAGGGATTTCTTAAGGCGCGAAATGTCGACCGGATCGAGTTTGCCCTCATGTGGGCCAATCACGACTGGATCAACATTCATCCGATGGGGCGCAGCTTTGGCAAGGAGCTGCTTTATCCCGGGCTAGTTTCCCCGAAAATGTTTCGTGCCATCACCGATCTCATCATCGAACGCTATTTCCTGCATCCCTCATACCTCATGGTGGACGGCTGTCCGTACTTCTCTGTCTATGATCTGTCGAAATTTGTGGAGATCCACGGTTCGGTGAAAGCCACACGCGAGGCGATCGATGAATTTCGCGAGCGCGTGCGTGCGGCAGGCTTTCCCGATCTGCACTTCAATGCGGTGGTCTGGGGTAAGCCGGTGTTGCCGGGTGAGACTGTCATCAAAGATTTGCCGGAACTGGTCGCCGCACTGGGTTTTGACAGTGTGACGAGCTATGTATGGATTCACCACGCGGATCTGAACAAAACTCCCTACACCCCATACGACGAAGTGCTTTCAAAGTATCTTAAAGTCTGGAACCGAATGGAAGAGGAGCATGCCGTGCCTTATTTTCCCAATATCACCATGGGCTGGGACAATTCGCCGCGCACGGTTCAGACGGACATCTGGGAGCCGCTTCCGGAATCGACATTCTCCAACCTGATCGGTGGGAATACGCCCGAGGCATTTCAAAAGACCCTGGAGCTGTATCGAGACCGCTTGAGTCGCAGAAAGGGGCCGAATCTTATCAGTATCAATGCCTGGAATGAGTGGACCGAGGGCAGTTACATCGAGCCCGACATGGTTCATGGCATGGCGTATCTCGAAGCGGTTGCCAAAGTGTTCGGAAACATCGCCAGCCCGGCTTCGCGCGAGTCGGTGTCAGTTTGACCTATGATCTGAAAACGCTTACCATTGGTAAATTCGAAATAATGCTTACCGCCTATTTACCCGCATCGAGCCAACCCACAATCTGCACACTCACAAATTCATTCACCAAAACCACCGGGCTCTTGATGATTGCGGT
>CAIVXP010000323.1 GCA_903909905.1 Akkermansiaceae bacterium | reverse complement strand
GGCGTTGACCAAGTATTCGCTGGTGACACCGAAGCGGCCGGAGGCGACCTGCTTGATGGCCGAGCGTTTGCTGTCGCCGTTGGGCATTGGCTTGAAGCGTTCCGGATCTTCACCGCCTTCGCCGGTGTTGGATTTGCCGCCAATGCGGTTCATCGCGATCGCGAGTGTTTCGTGAGCTTCTTGCGAGATCGAGCCGTAGGACATCGCGCCGGTTTTGAAGCGCTTGGTGATCATTTCGATCGGTTCCACTTCTTCGATCGGCACGGACTTGCGCTTGTTTTTGAACTTCATCAGACCGCGCAGCGTTGAGAGGTTTTCGCTCTGGTTGTCGATCTTGGCGGCGTACTGTTTGAAGACCTCGTAGCTGCCGGTGCGCACCGCCTTTTGGAGAAGGTGAATCGTTTCCGGGTTGAAGAGGTGGTATTCGCCGTCCTTGCGCCATTGGTACATACCGCCGGACTCGAGCGCGCGGTCTTCGTTCTCGATGTGGCGGTCGGGGAATGCATGGCGGTGGCGGATCAGACATTCCTCGGCGATTTGCTCGATGTCGGATCCCTCGCAACGGCTTGAGGCGCCGGTGAAGTACTTGTTCACCAGCTCGGTATTGAGGCCGATCGTTTCGAAAATTTGTGCACCGCGATACGAAGCAACCGTCGAGATACCCATCTTGGCCATGGTCTTGACCACGCCCTTGATCGAGCCTTTGAGGAAGTTGTAGACCGCCTTGTCGAAGTCGATGTCCATCATCTCGTCAGTGATCATCTGATGGATCGAGTCGAAGGCCATGTAGGGGTTGATCGCGTCGGCGCCGAAGCCGATGAGCGTCGAGAAGTGGTGTACTTCGCGAGCTTCGCCGGTTTCGAGCACGATGGAAACTTTCGTGCGAGTGCCGGAGCGGACCAGGTGGTGGTGGAGGCCGCCCATGACCAGCAGGGTAGGCATCGCCGCGTGGGTCGCGTTGATGTTGCGGTCGGAAACGATGAGGATGTTGAATCCGTCGGCGATCGCCTTGTCGGCCGCGGCGCAGAGTTCTTCGAAACCTTTCTCGAGACCGGCGCCGTCGTCTTTGGCGACGAAGAGTGCGTCGAGCGTGGTAGCCTTGAATCCGCTGAGCGAAACTTCGCGGAGTTGTGCGAGTTGCTTGTTATCGATGAGCGGATTGTCGAGACGGATCAGGCGGCACGAATGCGGGCCGGGATCGAGCAG
This sequence comes from Akkermansiaceae bacterium, assembly GCA_903909905.1. Lineage (GTDB taxonomy): Bacteria > Verrucomicrobiota > Verrucomicrobiia > Verrucomicrobiales > Akkermansiaceae > Luteolibacter. The sequence goes on along the minus strand of CAIVXP010000323.1, from coordinate 1,264 downwards.
ATTGCCTTCCGAGCCGATGAAAGTCTCGGTGGCGGTGACGAGTTCTTCGCGGATGCAATCAAGCGCCGGATTGGTGACTTGGGCGAAGATCTGTTTGAAGTACTGGTAGAGGTGTTTCGGCTTGTCCGAAAGCACCGCGAGCGGCGTGTCGTTGCCCATCGATGCGATCGGTTGCACGCCACTGGTGGCGGTGGGGCCGAGGAGCATGCGGAGATCCTCGTAGGTGTAACCGAAGGCGAGTTGACGCTCGAGCACACGATCGCTCTCGACGGTTTTCGGTGCTTTCGGTGCGGGGAGGTCTTTGAGGATAACACGGTTTTCAGCGAGCCACTTTTTATAAGGCTTGGCCGAGTAGACGCGTTTTTTCACTTCTTCGTCCGGCACGATGCGTCCTTCGTCCATGTCGACGAGGAACATGCGGCCGGGTTGGAGTCGGCCTTTTTGCACGACGGTGAGCGGGTCGAGATCGGGGATGACGCCGACTTCCGAGGCCATGATGACGAGGTCGTCTTGCGTGACATAGTAGCGGCTCGGGCGCAGACCATTGCGGTCGAGCACGGCACCGATTTGGCGGCCATCGGAGAAGGTGATCGAGGCCGGACCGTCCCATGGCTCCATCATGCAGGCATGGAATTCGTAGAAGGCCTTCTTGTCCTCATCCATCATCGTGTGACGCTCCCAAGGTTCGGGGATCATCATCATCATTGCGTGGACCAGGTCATAGCCGCCGAAGTGCATGAACTCTAGGGCGTTGTCGAAGCGTGCCGAGTCGGATCCGTCTTCGACGATGACTGGGAAGATGCGTGAGATTTCGCCGTCGAAAAGGTCGCTCTGGCAGAGTGCCTGACGAGCCTTCATGAAGTTGGCGTTGCCCATCACCGTGTTGATCTCGCCGTTGTGAGCGATGAAGCGGTTCGGGTGGGCGCGCGACCAACTCGGGAAGGTGTTGGTCGAGAAACGGGTGTGCATCAGCGCGAGGGCTGACTCGAAATCCGGATCGTGGAGGTCGGGGAAATACTCAGAGAGTTGGCAGGGCGTGAGCATGCCCTTGTAGACCATCGTGCGGGCCGAGAGATTGGTGACATAGTGGTAGTCACCGCCTGGGAACGAGTTCGATTTGTTGCCGTGCACATCGCTGAACTTGTTCGGCATTTCGTTGTTGCGAATCCATGTCGCGACGCGTTTGCGGATCACATAGAGTTTGCGTTCGAAGTCGATGGCGCTGGTGATGTCCGCGCTTTTCTCGATGAAGACCTGCTTGATG
>CAIVXP010000322.1 GCA_903909905.1 Akkermansiaceae bacterium | reverse complement strand
TTTCTGCTCAAAAAGGTCATCCAACTCCGCGAGAGTTCGCATCCGGATCACGAGAAGCCCTTTCTCGAGCATCTCGAGGATTTGCGTGCGATGATCACACGGATCGTGATCACGCTGTTGATTTCGATGGTTGTTTGCTTTACGTTTCAGAAGCAGTTGATGGAGGTGCTGCGCCGTCCGGTCGAGCAGGTCTGGATCACGCAGCTTGACGCAAAGTTACCGAAGAGTTCGACCGAGATTCCGAGGCCCTTGAATGTGGACATCTGGGAAAGCGCCAAGCGGCTTGAGCATGCGACGTCTGGTTTGGATGACAGTCAGCGTGAGATTTTTTTCAGAAGCCTGGGTGATGCCGATCTGGTGTTCCATGCGCGGTCGGTCGGCTTGTTGCGGGCTTTGCTGGAGGTGCCGGAGAACGGTCGAGCGGCGTTTCTAGACGGATTGGATTTGCGGGCGGAACTGCGTAAGCAGGTCGAGGTGTTGGCGAAAACCATGCCGGGCACCGAGCTCGAGCAGCGGGGGAATTTGAAGATGATGTCGGCACTCAAGCCGACCGAGACCTTCATGCTCTCGATGAAGCTTTCGTTTTACGCAGGCATTGTCTTGGCGTTTCCGCTTTTGCTTTTGTTCATTCTGCAATTTGTGCTGCCGGGATTGCATCGCCGTGAGAAGCACGTGCTGTGGCCGGCGATGGCGGTGGGTTTTGGGTTGTTTCTGGGCGGGGTGTTGTTCGCGTACTTCGGCGTGCTGCCGCGGGCCTTGGAATTCTTTTACGAATGGAGCGGCAGCCTTGGCGTTTCCAATGATTGGCGGATCGGTGAATACATTTCGTTTGCGATGCAGTTCACGCTGCTGTTCGGATTGGCCTTTGAGCTGCCGGTGGTGGTGATGGTTTTCGTGAAGCTTGGCATGTTGACTTATGAAACGATGTCATCGACCCGATCCTATGCGATTGTGGCGATCTTCATCGCGGCAGCGGTACTGACACCGACACCCGACATCATGACGCTGCTTCTCATGGCGCTGCCGATGATTGTGCTTTACGAAATTTGCATTTGGCTTGCGTGGCTCGATCGCCGCAACAACCGCATCGAGGAAGAGCGTGAGGCGCGCGAACGCGAGGAGCGCCTCAACCTTCTTTTGCCAATCGGCTGCGATGAGGAAACGCCGGCTTCCGCTGCCGATCCGAATCCGCCCAAGAACGACGGCGCTGCGTCGTGAATTCTATCAATAGGCATCAACGATGAACGGAAAAATTTCCAACAATAAGACCAGTGATCGCTCGCCACTTGCGGGCTGCGCTATCCTCATCACAGCGGTGCTGGTATTGATTTTCCTTTTGGTGTTTTCCGTTCTTACGCTTTTCCGCCAATACGACGAGATTGTGAAATTTACGTCGCCTGTCGCAAAGCCGTTGGTAACGCAAGCGGTTGAAGATCGTCGGGCCGAGCTGAATGCTCTCAAGGGTCGTATTGTAATTTTTCATCAAGGCTTGATCAATGGCGAGGATGTGTCGCTGGGTTTGACGCCTGATGATATTAATCTGGCGATTGAAGCGTTTGATACCTTCCGTGATTTGCGCGGAAATTTTCGTGTTATTGGAATAGATGGTGACAAACTTAGGATTGCGATTTGCTTTAAGCTTAATGGCAGACCGAGATTGGGTGCCAAGGGCGAGGGATTGTGGGTTACCTCCGATCCGAGATATCTCATTGGCACTTTAGTGGCGCGTCCCGCACTGCTGAAGCGCGAGGTCTTGCTGCGAATTGCTGCGATCGAGGTCGAGGGCGCTAAGGTGCCGGAGGGTTTCATCGGGCAGATGTCGCCGTACCGATTGGCCGAGCGCTATCTTGAGGATCCACTGCTCGGGCCCGCGATGGCCTTGCTGACGAATGTGAAAGTCGCAGACGGGCGTTTGGTCTTTTCAAGGAAACTGGGCGAGGTGCCGGGCGATGAGATTGGGCGCGGGGAGGTTGATTCATCGAGTCGGCGTCTGTTCATGATTTTTGGCATTGCCGCCACCGGCTTTCTCAGCATCGCTGGTCTGGTGGTTTTTCTGGGGCTGAGAAAAAAATCCGCCGCCGCTAAGTCTTGATCAGCACTGCGATTCGTTGAAGCTGGGATCCTGATTCATGGCGGTTCCGTGAATTTTACGGCATGAAAGAGAAAGTCCGAAGCGTACGGTTGAAACTTGCACTCTTGCTGCTTGTCGGGGCGGTGGGAGAAGTGGCTGTGGGGCAGGCTATGCAACAGCCAGTGCCCCGTGTGGTGGTTCCGACCGGCAGCGGTCAGCAGCAAGCGGCGCGCGCGCCCGGGTCGACACCGAATGTTTCCTATCCATGGAAAAAGAACATCACCTGCACGATATTCTGGATCGGTGAATTGCCGACCCAGAACAATCCGACGCCGAACACCAAGTCATCGTGGGACACGAATTGGGTAGAGAATTTTGGTGGTTACGATGATCCGGATCCGTCCAGCCGAATTGCGAATCATGCCACGGGTGATTTTCGGCCGAGGACCTTTGTTCCCAAGCTCAATCCGTTTTACATCGCCTTGCCCTACAACGACGTGGTCAGTCATCGTGAACACAAGCCGGAAGCATCACGTGTGATCCCTTGGTTTGCGCGTTATCGGCCCGAGCCGGGAAAGACCGTGTGCAAGGGGCGTTGGGTGCAGATTTTTCGTGGCGGCAGGTATTGTTTCGCGCAGTGGGAGGACTGCGGGCCGTGGGAGACGGAGGATTGGAATTATGTGTTCGGCAACAAGCCGCCAAGGACGACGCAAAACGGCGGCGCCGGCATCGATCTCTCGCCCGCGATACGCGACTACCTTGGGCTCAAATCCGGCGACAAAGTCCATTGGCGCTTTGTCGAAAGCGGGCAAGTCCCTTACGGCCCATGGAAAAGATACGGCATGAAAAATGCGTCATCCGCCGATCCCGATATCCTCATCCAGCAGCGGAATCTGGAGCGCCTCCGAAAGCTTCGTGACGAGGAGTTTTTGAAGAAGCCGATCAACCAGTTGTGAGGCGGGGGCGGGTTGGCTTGCTGCAAATCCAGTCGCCTCATTCGCAAGTTTGAAGATCGGCCTGATAGATTACTCGTGAAGGTGGTTTATGCTTCCGAGATCCTCAGGGTGCTCACGGGGTGCG
>CAIVXP010000321.1 GCA_903909905.1 Akkermansiaceae bacterium | reverse complement strand
TGGTTGGTGATGGCCCAGCGGGCGAAAAACGAGGTGAAAAGCAGGCCGATGCCGAAGCCGATCGAACCGACCGTGGCGGATTGCAAAAGCAGCATGAAGCTGAGGCGCAGGTTGCTCATGCCCATGGCTTTGAGCGCGCCGAGGTGTTTGAGGTTGTCGAGCACGAAGGCATAGAATGTCTGGCAGGAAATCGCCGTACCGACGATGAAACCGATGATGACGGTCGTGCCGAAGGAAATCGGGATGCCTGTGTTGCGCACATACCACCAGACTGTCGAGGTGTTGAAATCATCGGGGTTGCGACCAAAGCCGCGGTTCACATAAGCGCGCAGTCCGGTCGTGCGCATGATTTCCTTGGCGGCCGCATCGGGGGTCATGCCCTCGACCGGAGCGGCCAGCACGGCGGAAAGCATCTTGCGCGAGGCTGGTGTGTACTGGAGCGCGCGTTCGTAGGTCGTCCAGATGTAGGGTCCGCCAGTGAACGACCGCGATGCCAGACAAATGCCGACGACGCGGGCCTCGATGTCATTGATTTCAAAACGGTCGCCAATTTTGATCGGGTGCTTCGGGTCTTTGGCGAGGCGGGTTGACGCGAGTTCGTCGATCACGACCGTGTTGGGTAGGCGTAGGTCATCGAGATTGCCGGCGATCATCCGGGCGGGTGCGCCGACGAGCGAAGCTGAATCAATGCCGAGCAGCTGCACGGTCTTGAGGCTGCCGTCGTCGATTCTCACGCGCTGGATGCCTGAATAAAGCGGCATCGCCCATCGCACGGCGGAGACTGAGCGCACTCTTGCGACATCCGTGTCGCGCAGTGGGTTGACCTCGTTCACTTGCTCGACGCGTTCTTCGACCACATAGATCGGGACATTCACATTTTTCAATGTCGATGTCGTCCAGAGCATGAGGCCGCTGAACACCGAGGCTTGCTGGACGATGAGAAAAGTCGCCAGAAATAGCCCGGCCACCAGCATCAGGTATTTGGCGGTATCGCCAAAGAGCATTTTGAGTGCGAGTCCGGTCATCTGGGAGCCCGGTACTTGCCCGGGTGGCCTAGACTAGGAGAGGCGCGTGGTAAGGGCAAGAGGCAAGAGGGCAGCAGGAAGAGCCAACTTTATCCGCGATCCGCAATCACGTATTTCTCTCTCGTCAGACTTCGCTGAGTGCGACTTCGAATGCCTTGATGAGTGTCTCGATCGGTTCTTGGCCGCAGGAGACGCGGATGAGGAAGGGGTGGACGCCGCAGGCTTCGGCCCATTCGAGTTCCGAGTAGTGGGCAAGCATCACATAGGGGCAGACCAGTGTGAAGTTGGTGCCGAAGCTCGGGCCTTTGGAGAGGCGGAGGGCGTCGTAGAAGGCGGGGGTTTTCTTGAGGTTTTTGAGCGTGAGGGAAAGCAGTCCGCCGTAGCCGCCGGTTTTGCGGCGGATGAGGTCGTAGTTCTCGCGGGTGGTGACTGAGGGATGCCAGACGCTTGCGACGGCCGGGTGATTCGATAGCCATTCGGCGAGTGCGCTGCCGTTGGCGTTGATCGCATCCATGCGTTGCGGGTAGCTCTTGATATTCGAGAGCAGGACTTCCGCGTCGCCGATGTAGAGCGGCGAGACCGATTCGGATTCGGTGGTGAGATGTGAGGTGAAAATTGCAGCGAAGGACGATTGTTTTGCGACGGTCGCCATGCCGGCCATGACATCGCCTTCGCCGGAGATCCATTTCGTGAGGCTGCCGGTCACGACATC
>CAIVXP010000320.1 GCA_903909905.1 Akkermansiaceae bacterium | reverse complement strand
GGAGGTGGTGCTCTTCACCGAAGAACTTTCCGACATGCTTGGTGCTGGCCTGCAGCTTGAGCCGGCGCTCAAGTCGATGGAAAACCGCCAGGAGCTCGGCAACCTCAAGGCGGTGTCCTACAAGATCCGCCAGATCGTGCGTGATGGCGTCAATTTCTCTGTTGCGCTGAAAAAAGTAAGCCCGAGTTTTGGGCCGCTTTATTGTTCGCTCGCTGCGGCGGGCGAAGCTTCGGGTGCGCTCGACACGATTCTCAAGCGTCAGGCGCATTACCTTAAGACGCTCGCCGAGCTGCAAAGCCGTTTGGTATTGGCGATGATTTATCCGGCCTTTCTTGTGCTAGCGGGTATCGGGGTGTCGATCGTCTTTGTCACGACGCTGATCCCGCAGCTCACACAGTTGATCGAGAGTGCGCCGGGCGGAAAAATCCCGCTTGGTGCGGCCATTCTCATCGGAGCCTCGGAGTTTCTCTCGAAGTGGTGGTTGGTGCTGTTGCTGCTTCTCGTTGCCGCTTTTATTTTCTTCAAGGCTTGGAAAGACGACGAGGCGAATAAGCCTGCATGGGATCGCATTAAACTTCGCCTGCCCTTGGTGGGCCCGGTCATTACCAGCCGGTTTTATGTGCAGTTTCTCGAAACGATGGCCAATCTGGTGGCCAACGGCTTGCCGTTGTTGCGCGCGCTCGAGCTTTCACGTGATGCCACCCAGAATCGCTCTTTGCGCGCCGGCCTCGATCAGGTGATCGAACAAGTCGGCGATGGTCGCTCATTTTCCAAAGCGCTGATCCGGACCGGCACTTTTCCGCCACTTCTCATCGACATGATCTCCGTCGGTGAACAAACCGGCAAGATCGACCAATCGCTGCGCCGCTCGGCCGAGCGCTACGACAAGGAACTCGACAAGGACCTTCAACGGATCATGGCACTGATCATGCCCACCGTATTGATCATCATGGCCGGCCTCATCGGCACGATGGCTTATTTGATGATCACCGCGATCTTCCAGACGATTTCGGCTTTGGGGTAGGAGAGGTGAAGAGTTATTAGTTACTTGTTATTGGAGAAGAAGATGAGATGGCCTTTTCAAGGGCTACTTTGATGACATCAAATTTTCGAATAACCCTTCGCGCTTACTTCTTTTTGGCGTTGTGCATCGCTTGGGAAAACCAGTCGTTGCTCGGTGCCGCCTGATTGCCCGACGGGCGTGGGTTGCGGTTGGTTTGGCGGTCAGGGCCGCGGTCTTCGGGGCTTGAGCGGCGGTTTTCGAGATCGGGCATCGACTTCATCGAGAGCGCGATGCGGTTTCGCTTGAGGTCGACTTCGACAACGGTGGCCTGAACTTTTTGGCCGACCTTCACCACTTCGGATGCATCGCGCACGAAGTGATCGGCGAGTTGGCTCACATGCACGAGTCCGTCCTGGTGCACGCCAATATCAACGAAGGCACCGAAGGCGGTGACGTTGGTGACGATGCCTGGCAGCTTCATGCCGGGTTGGAGGTCGGAGGGTT
>CAIVXP010000319.1 GCA_903909905.1 Akkermansiaceae bacterium | reverse complement strand
TCCTTCATAAATACCGATCGCCCACTCTCTCTCAGGTTCTTCAGATACCTCGACCTTTTTTCTGCTGAGCAAACTCCGCAAGGTCCTGTACCCTGAAGGCTGATGCTTGTGCACCAAAATGCCAAGGATGCCACCTAGCCCCAGCATCGCCACCATCCATCCCGCGCCATTCGGAAGATATGAAATCATTTGAGCCCGATGATTGGCCCAAACTCACAAATTATCACCTACGCGATCATGCGAGTGACGATATAAAAATCCGCCCATACCGGCGCATGAAAATGCTTTGCAGCCACGACCGAATGTGGGAAACCGCTTCTCGGTGCCTGATCTCTCATTCGAACATACTCTGCACGCCCGCGGATTCTCGCGCGTCGCCGGAATCGACGAAGCAGGCCGTGGCCCGCTCGCCGGACCGGTCGCCGCCGCCGCGGTGATCCTGCCAAAAAATTTCTCCTGCCCAGGACTCGACGATTCAAAAAAACTCAGCGCCGCGGCCCGCCGCAAACTCTACGACCACCTCACCACCCACCCGGACATCATCTGGTCTGTTGCCACTGCCGACCACGAGGAAATCGACAGAATCAACATCCTCCAAGCCACCCACCTCGCCATGCGCCGCGCGGTCGATGGCCTCAGCGAAGCGCCCGACCACTGCCTCATCGACGGTCTGCAGCTCCGCCAATTCCCCTACCCGCACGATGGGATCGTGAAGGGTGATTCGATCTCGCTCTCGATCTCCGCCGCCAGCATCATTGCCAAGGTCACCCGCGACGACATCATGCAAGAAATCGACCGCGAGTTTCCGCAATTCGGCTTTGCGAAACACCAAGGTTATGGCACCAAGGCACATCTTGAAGCGCTTCGGATACACGGCCCTTGTCGCCACCATCGTCGCTCGTTTCAGCCGGTGGCTCAACTCGCCCTGCCGCTTGACGGACCCTGAGGGCCACGCGCGCGACCGCCGCTGGATCGGCGAATACGGCGAACGCATCGCTGTGGATTTTCTTCGCGCCAGCGGCCACCGAATCCTCAAACGAAATTTCAAAGGCCCGCGCCGCGGCGAAGTCGACATCATCGCCAGACACGATCGGCTGCTCCTATTTGTCGAAGTCAAAACCCGGCGCAGCGACACCAAAATCCGTCCACTCGACGCGGTCGACAAATCCAAGCAGCAACTCATCGAGCGCGGCGCTAACGCCTGGCTCAAGTTGCTTAAAACACGCAATCTCCCGTGGCGCTTCGATGTGATCGAAATCCTGATCGAAGAGGGCGAAATACCAAAGATCAACCATGTGAAGGACGCGTTCTGAGTGAATCAAACTTGCGCGGCACCAACTCCGCGCACATCGTGCCGACCCGCAGCATGAAAACGCAGTCCGATTCCATGGCATGGCTCACCCTCAGCGACGGGTCGCGCATCATTGGCCGCGGACCCTTCACCGCAGCGGCTCAAGCCCCTGCTACCGGCACGGCATTTTATGTGCAGGACTTTGCGCTCTCAGACCCGAAACCATGGAAAATCCCGCACGAAGCCGAATGCGTCAAAGCGGAGTCCTTGGCCGATGCAAAATCATCTGAGCCAATCGAATGCGAATGGCATGCACTCGATGCCACTCCGTTCTCAGCGGTGTTTCAGGAAATCATGACGAGCATCCACAGCGGCGGATTTGAAAAAACCGTACCTGTGGTGACCGAAACCGGCGTCTGCAAATCCGCACCCATTCACGCGATTGCCAGCGCGATGCAATGCCAACGCGCACCGCTGCATTCATACGGCTGGATCGACGGCGATTCCGGCTTTGCCGGTGCCACACCCGAGTTATTGTTCGCACTCGACGACCATCACCTCGAAACGATGGCCCTTGCCGGCACGGCACGCTCCGAAGACCACGATGTCTTCGCCGCCGACGAAAAGGAAATCCGCGAACACGAATATGTCGCGCAGACACTCGTTTCGAAACTCCTCGACCTCGGCCAACTCTCACGCCACCCGCGCAGCATCCTCAACCTCGGATCGATCGTTCATTTCCTCACCCGCATCTCGGTGAAACTTCACTCGCCAATGCCACCCGAGGTGCTGATCCGCAAACTCCATCCGACCCCCGCCCTCGGTCCCCTGCCGCGCACCACTGAGACGATGAACCAACTCATCGGCTGGCGCCAACGGCTCGATTGCCCCGCGCAATTCGGCGCACCCTTTGGCGTCCTTCACAATGGCCGCTTCGAAGTCATCGTCGCCATCCGCGGCATCTGGTGCGATGGCCCTCACATCCGCATCCCCGCCGGCTGCGGCATCATCGAAGCCAGCCGCCTCGTCAACGAATGGCGCGAACTCCGCCTCAAACGCGAATCAGTCAAAAATTTCCTATTCCATGCCAATCGGTAGGGCGACTCAGAAGAAGAGTTAAAGGTTACTCGTTATTAGTTATTGGGCACGTATGAAGAAGATGCTTTCATAGCTTCTTCCACTTCGATGTTCAATGTTGGGTGTTCAATGTTCGATGTTCACTCCCCTCACTCCTCCCGATACCCCTCGGCCTTGCGCTCATCGATGCAACGCGTGAGCCAGCGCACCAACTTCTCGGCTTCTTCCGATTCGTTGCGCAAAGAACTCAACTCGTTCCAATCCAGCTGTGCGCGCGACTTCGCTGCGGCGATGCGATTGATCTCTAGCTTGGCCATGATCGCCTCAGTTTCGCGCGGATGCGCGTTGAGGATATTCGCCGGGCGTGGAAGTTCATCCAAGGCATCGGCAGTAAGCCCGAAGGAAGTGACCCCCACGCCAAAAGCCGCACTCAGTCGACGCAGGCCATCGGCCAAGGCCTCGTCCTCGATCGGCGACGCATAAATTAACTCCCCGCCCTGCGCCCACATCGACACGGCTAGGGTCTGGTAAAAATCCTCACGATAGGTGTGCAACGAAGGCTGAATCCGAAGACGCGCGGCGTGCAAACGAAACGGTGCGATGCCCATGCGCTGCTTGAACGAAAGCATGGTTTCATCGAGCGACATCTCCTCGTCGGGCGAGCCGCCGGTTTCCCAATCGACCAAGACCAACTCCGGGTACTTCCACAAATTTCCAATCGGCGCGTCCTTGCCGAAGGCATCGCGAAACGCAAAAGGAAAGCGCCCGTTGATTTCAAAATATCTCGTCACCACCGCGCGGAACTTGCGAATCCTCAGCATCGCTCCATCGACCACATCGACATCCACCGCAGTCAAATCCTCAAGCCTTCCCTGCGTCAGCGCCAGCAACTCCTGGGCCCCGGACAAGGCCGGCAATGGAGCGCTGCGACGATAATAACCCTGACCCTTCTCAACCTTGGCGATCGGCGAACCGGGATCGCAAGACATGATGGAGAAATGGTAGCGCAACGAGGCGTCGGAATAATTTCCCTTCAACTGCAAGCGCGTCAGGCGGATCAACTCTGTGCCCTTGATGGCATCGCTCGGGTTTCCCGGAAGCAATGGCGGAAGGATGTCGGAAAGTTGCTTGCGGAGACTCATGTGGCGCGGAAAACGTTGACCCGCCCATCCAAGGGGCGGGCCCCAAGTCCATCAAGCCCCAATCGAAAATTGTTTAAAAAAACAGCACCTTTGCGGGCTTATTTTTTGAACTACCCACACAGCTATCCTTGCCGATCGGCTCAATTCGGCCATCTTGATTGCCATGCACCGCCGAGTTTTGCTCGCCCTCACCATGCCCTTCCTGTGCCTCAACGCCATGGCTCAGGCACCCGACCCCGCAGCGATCTTGGAAGGTGCGCGCCTCTCGGCCTCCCTCACCAAGCTCGAAAAAGGCCTCACCGGCAGCATCCGCAAGGGCAACCACAAGACCCCCATCACGCTCTTCCTGATGGGCCGCGAAATCCAATTCCAGTTTTCCGAAAACCCGGACACGCCGCGCATCTTCCACATGCGCATGGGCGATTCGTCGTACAACCTTTTCGAAATCATCGATGGCAACACCCGCGACCTAAGCGCCAGCCAACTCGTTGCCCCCATCGCCGGCACCGACCTGACCTATGAGGATCTCTCGCTGCGCTTTTTCTATTGGCCCAATCCAAAGTTCGAAGGCAGCGAAGATGTCGGCGGTCAACCCTGCTACAAAATCCGCATCGACAAGCCTCAAAACACCCCCGGCCGCTACGATGTGGTCTATGTCTGGGTGCACGAAAAATTTGGCGCGTTCATGAAAATCCGCGGGCACGACTCGAAGGGCGGGCTACTCAAAGAATTCCAAGTCGAAGACATCATGCAGGTCGCAGACAAAGTTTGGACATTGCGCAAAATGCAGGTCGCCTCACACGATCCCGAAAGCGGCCGCCGGATTTCAATCACCGATGTGACCTTCGACTCGCCCAATCAAGTCAAGCCACGCGGGCTTCGCTAAATCAACGACCACCTCCCCCGTCCATGTCAGGTTGGATCGATGCACACAACCACCTGCAAGACCCGCGCCTCGGCGATCACGATGCGATCATCCGTAGCATGCGCGAAGCGGGCATCGAAAAATGCATCGTCAATGCCACCCGCGAAGACGATTGGTCCAAGGTCGAATCCCTCGCCATCGCACACCCGGATTTCATCATCCCCGCCTTCGGCATCCACCCATGGCACGCACACACCGCAT
>CAIVXP010000318.1 GCA_903909905.1 Akkermansiaceae bacterium | reverse complement strand
CTTCGAGAGCCGCGCCGGCAGGGATCATTGGGAAAACATTGTCGGTCTTGACGCATTCCGCGTGGATGAGGATCGGGCCGTCGTTGTAGGCGAGGGCTTTTTCCAGCATGCGGGTGACATCGGCCGGGCGCTTGATGTGCACCGACGGGATGCCGTAGGCACCGGCAAGTTTGCAGAAATCGGGATTGCCGATGAGGTCGACGCCGGAGGTGCGATCCTCGTAGAACAACTCCTGCCACTGGCGCACCATGCCGAGGTAGTGGTTGTTGAGGACCACGATCTTGATCGGCAGTTTGTGAAGCTGCGCGGTGGCGAGTTCGAAGAGGGTCATTTGGAATCCGCCGTCGCCGGAGATCGAGATGACCATTTTGTCCGGGCATGCGAGTTGCGCGCCGATGGCGGCGGGGAAACCGAAGCCCATCGTGCCGGCGCCACCGGAGGAGAGCCAATGAAAGGACTCGTGGTTTTTGTAAAATTGCGCGGCCCACATCTGGTGCTGGCCCACATCGGTCGAGACGATCGCCTTGCCTTCGGTGAGTTCGTAAAGCTCGTCGATCACCTGCTGCATGCGCAGGCCGCCTTGTTTTTTATAACTGAGCGGAAATTTCTTTTTATAGCCATCGAGCTTGCTGATCCATTCGGAAGTTTGGAGCGGGCCGATCTTTTCGTTGATCTCCGCCAACGCAGCTTTCGCATCGCCGACGATTTGCACATCCGGTTGGATCATCTTGCCCATCTCGGCGGGGTCGATGTCGATGTGGATGATCTGGGCGTCTTTGCAGAACTTCGAAGGCTGGCCGATGATGCGGTCGTCGAAACGCGAGCCGACATTGAGCAGCAGGTCGCACTCGATCATCGCCTTGTTGGCGTAAGCGGTGCCGTGCATGCCGAGCATGCCAAGCGAGAGCGGGTGGTTTTCGGGGAACACACCTTTGCCGAGCAGCGTGGTGGTGACCGGCGCGTTGAGGGTCTCTGCGAGATAACGCAGCTCCTTGTCGGCGCGGGCGATCATGCAACCTTGGCCGGCAAGAATCACCGGGCGCTTGGCCTTGGCGATGAGGTCGGCGGCTTGCTTCACGGACTTGGCGCAAATTTCCTTTGAAGCTTCCGGATGATATCCGGGAAGTTGCAGCGGGGGATTCATGTCGCCGCTGAAGGGGCCTTGCGAAATATCCTTTGGCACATCGATCAGCACCGGACCTGGGCGACCGGTGGTCGAAATGTGGTAGGCCTCGCGGGCGATGCGCGGCAGCGCGTTGGTTTCTTTCACGAGGTAGTTGTGCTTCACCACCGGAATGGTGATGCCGAAAATGTCGGCCTCCTGGAAGGCGTCCTTGCCAAGCATCCAGGTCACGGTCTGACCACAAATCACCAGCATCGGCACGGAGTCCATCATCGCGGTCATGAGACCAGTGACCGTGTTGCCGGCACCGGGGCCGGAGGTCACGAGCACCGCTGCGGGGCGGCCGGTCGCGCGGGCATAGCCATCGGCCATGTGCACGGCTCCTTGCTCGTGACGCACGAGGATGAATTTCATCTTGGTCTTCACCGTCTCCAAGGCGTCGAAAATCGGAATCGCGGCACCGCCGGAATACCCGAAAATGTACTCGATGCCGAGATCGTCGAGGGTCTTGATGAGCGCTTGGGCGCCGTCCATGGTCGATTTGCTCATAAAATTGGGGTTGGGAGGCGCAAGTTGGCGGATTGGCGGGCGAATTGCAATCAAAAACGATCAAAAATCGGGCAAATTCGTATTTTGCTCGGGCTTTACAGGAGGAAATTTGCCTATTTTTCGACAAGGTTGTAATTTTTGACAGTCCGTGCCGCAAAAATTGCTAGATGAATGCCATAATCTCCAAACATGATTGAGGAGACAGTAGCCAATTGCATGAACAATAAAAGGTCTGTCCCTTTATATGGATTCCGCCCAGAATTCGGCTTAGGGCCTTGCAATTTGCCGGATTGCGCGGTGGGCAATTTGCAGGCAATTTGGCGGGGCTGATGACGAAGGGATGGCTGAACACGGGCGGGCAAGGGGGCGAGGGGCGCCTTTGGCTGATGGCGTTCGTGCTGTCTTTGTTGATCAACCTCGGGCTTTTGATGGTTTTGGGACTTGGCTTGTTGGAGTCGCATTTGATGGGCAAGCGAAACGAGGCGATGCGGCCGGTGATGGCTGAGCCGGTGTTGACGATTGTGCCCGAGATGGCGACCAGCGTGGTGGTGCCCGAGACCAAGAATACGCCGCCAAAACCACGGTTTGCGCGGACCTCCGATGAGCAGCAGGCCAGTGAGCCGGTGAAGAATGCTCCGTTCATCGGCGAAAGATCGACGCGCGCGGCCAGCGATCGCGCCCCGACTCCTTCAGCCCCTGCGCAGCCTTCGCAGAAAGGAATCACGCCGCGCGATGCGAATGACATCGAGACCACGCAAAGCCAGTATCAGGATGGTGAATTGACCGAACCAAACAAGGCTCGCGAATCGCAGCAATCATCCAAGTCCGCCGCCAAGCCAAGCGCATCAGAGAGCAAAAAAAAATCATCGAACCCACCCGCCAAATCCGCGCCGCAGCGCAGCGGACTTGTGCAGGGCCCGAATCCGGTGGATGTCGGCGTTTCGACCGAGGAGCTGAAAAAACCCATTGCGCCCGAAGCCCGGCCACAAGAAGCACCGCCAGAAGCGCCGAAGCCAGAGCCGCTCGCCGAGGAAAAACCCAAGGAAATTTCGCCGCCAAACGAAGCGCCCAAGCCCGAGCCGAAAAAGGGCAAAGAATTTCGCGGCAATCAGCGCAAGACCGCGATGGTTGGTTCGATTTCGCGCAGCGGGCCCAGCTCGCTTGAAGTCGCCGACTCGCCGCTCGGTCGCTATCAGGCCACGATCAGTCGCGCGGTGGAGATCGAGTGGCAACGCAACTGCGTGCGGCATCGGGATTTCATCACGCCGGGATTTTTGACCGTGAGGTTTTTTGTCGAAACAGGCGGCAAGGTGCGCTCCGTGCAATTCGTGGGTGACATGGAGACCGGCGAGGTTCAAAAGGGATTCACCTTGAATGCGATTCGCGACGCGGACATCCCGCCGATGCCCAAGGCCTTGCGCAAGGATTACGACGATGATCCATTGGAGTTGATGTTCCGCTTCTATTTTTGAAAACCGATACGAACCATGTTTGAGATCCTGATGCAAACCAGCGCCGGCGCGACACCCGGCATCATGCAAGCGGCTTGGGACTTCCTTCAGAAAGGAGGCATTTTCATGATCCCGCTTGGTGTCACATCGGTGGTGGGCGTCGCGGCGATTGTTTACAAATTTCTTTCGCTCTCGCCGCAGCGCGTGATCCCCGCCGCGCTGGAAAAGCAATTGGCGAATTTTCACGAGCTTGCGCAAAACGACCGCGAGGTGCCGGTCACCAAAGAAGTGGAAAAAGGTGGCAGTGCGTTGGCTCGACTGGCGGCGAGCGCCATCAAGCATCGCGGCAAACCGCAAGGCGACATTGCCAACGCCGTCGAATCAGCCGCGCGGATGGAGGTCGCTCGCCTGCAATCCGGCATCGGCGTGCTCGATATCGTCATCACTGTTGCGCCGTTGCTAGGTTTGCTTGGTACCGCATCGGGTCTTGTGACGATTTTCCAAGGTCTCAGTGACGCGGCCGATCACCTTGCCATCGCTCGCGGCATTGCCGAGGCGCTCAACACCACGATCTTCGGCCTCGCGATCGCCGTGCCCTGCGTGATCGCACACGGCTACTTCACGCGGCGCATCGAGCTTCTCACGGTGAGGCTCGAGTCTCTGCTGGCCGACCTCATTGACGCCTGCCGCGGCGATTCCATCAACGGCTGACCCCCATGCGTTTCCCCCGCACAACACGCAAACGCGCCGAGGTGCCGATCGTTCCGATGATCGACATCCTTTTCATTTTGCTGATCTTCTTCATCGTTTCGACCAACTTCAAAAAGCCCCGTGACATTCTGCGCATTGAGTTGCCGACCGTGCGTGAGATCCCGTCGGAAAAAGTCGTCGAGTCGCGCTCGGTGATTGCGATCGATGCCGCGGGAACGATCACGCTGGATTCGCTCAAGGTGCCGCCGGGCTTGCTCGATTCGTATCTTGCCGCCTATCAAAAGCAAAATCCCGGCCGCAAACTTGAGCTTGAGGCCGATAAGAAACTTCCGCTCGATCGCTTGTTGGAAGTCTGGGAGGCGCTGACCAAGGCCGGCATTCCGATCAGGGATGTGCCGGCGCGGATCCGCGTGGGAATGGATCAGTAGCGCAACGCAGCGCTCAGCGCTCCTGTTCAAGCGCCCGCATTTCTTCGCGCATGAATTCCATCAAGCGCTCCATTTCCGAAAGGTGTTCGCGCATACGACGCGGGCTGGGCGCCTTGGGCAGATTCTTTGGCGCGTCGGATTTTGGGGCGCGCGCGATCACTTGTTTTTCCGGCTCGCGAACCTCGGCGATCGATGGATCTTTCGCGGGACGCGCCAGCATGTTTTTCACTGCGGCCGAGGGCATGATGAAGGATCGCGTGCGGTCGGCGCGCGCGATAGTGATGCCGATCGTGCGGCCTTCGAGGTCGACCACCGGTCCGCCGATTTGATTTGGCTCCGGGCGCATGTCGGACTGCAGTACCTGTGTGAATGAATCACGAACGCGGCTGATCTTGCCGCCCATGCGTTCCATTTGGTCGAGGCGTGGGTTGTAAATTTTCGGAAGCTCCGGTCGTTTGCCGAGCGTGACCATGAGTGTTTTTTCATTCTTGCCGCCAGCACGCACGCGCACTGACGCGGTCTCGCCCGGCTGTGTGCCGGTGAGTGCGCTTTTTAATTCCATCAAGCCCGAGATCGGTCGCCCATTGATTTCCAAAACGATGTCGCCCGGTTTGATGCCCGCCGCTTCTGCGCCGGTTTTGGTCTGCACCTCGCGAACCTTTACTCCTTGTCCCTTGTATTCCAGATCGCTGATGACTCCGAGAAATGCCAGGTCGGTTTCGCGCAGGTTGCGCTCGAGCACGCTCACGACGCCGAATGCGGCGGGCTTGCCGTCCGGCTGCGGCGCGACGAGGAAGGCTCCAAGCGGCGGTTTCGCATCCGACCATGTGATCGGCGTCAGCGCATTACCGTTGATTTCGAGAACTGCCAGATCTTCGTCTTCATAAACGCCAACGATGTTTGTATCGTGAACCTCGCGATTGGGTCCGTCCACCACGAGCGTGTTTGCGTCATATGCCACTTCGCTCCACTTCGTGAGCACCTGGCGTCCGTTGCCGATGACGGTGCCGTAGGCGAGCCGCTTTTTGCCCGACCAGACGCGTACGGTTGACTGCGCGGCAGCGGCAAGGCTGGGTTTGAGGGATGCGTTGAGTTGTTCGGTTTGCGAATCTACTGCTGCGCGTTCTTCCGGGCGAAGCAGCGGGATCTCGTCCTGCGCGATCGCGAGGCCTGACAGCGCGTAGGCCAAAAAGAGTCTCGATATCACGTGATTTATGGGCAACGGCATCGGTTCAAGGGGTTTCAAAAATTTCGCTACGACGCATCAGCTTCACCGTGGTGCTGAGGGTTTTGTCATCGCGCAAAAGATCAATCTTCACTTCATCACCCGCTTCGCGTTTGGCAAGAAGTTGAAGCAACTCGCCGCCATCACGGATTGTGCTGTTATCGAGCGCCACGATCACATCGCCATTCTTCATGCCCGCAATCGCCGAGGGAGATCCCTCGACCACGCCCTCGACCATCACGCCCTTTAGCTCCGGCCGCATGCCCATGGCGATGCCAAGCACCGGCATCTCGGGGTTGGCGAAGGGGTTGAGCGTGAGTGCGCCCCAGGTCTTGCCGCTTAGCATGCTGTTCCGGTCGCTCTTGAAGCCATCGATGCCGGCATGATTGTTGTTTTCGCGATCTTTTCCGATCGATGAATGAATGCCGACGAGCTTGCCTTCGAGATCAAACAAGGGCCCGCCCGAATCGCCGCCGATGAGCGTGCAATCGGTGGTGAGGAAATTGCCGGGCCCTTTCGAGATCATGCGGCCAAAGCGCAGCGGCGGCGTGCGCGTGGCATCAAAGCCGGTCGAGTGACCGAGTGCCACCAACCAATCGCCCGCCTGTAGCGGTTTGGAATCGCCAAGTTTCACAAATGGAAATGGCCCCTTGCCCTTGACCTTCACCATGGCGATGTCCTTTGAGTAATTTGCCCCAAGGACCTTGCCGGTGACTTGCTCGCCATTGGGGAAAATCACGAACATTTCCTTGGCGCCTTGGACGACATGCGCGGCGGTGTAGATGAGACCGTCGGCCGACACCAGCACGCCCGAGCCGGAGGAATTCGTGTCCTCCGAAAGCAAAGCGATCGTGGCCGGCATGGTCTGCTGCGCGACGGATTTTACCTTTGCCTCGAGCGCGGCGAGGTCAGGCTCGCTGGCATCGAGCGAGCTGAGGGCCGCCACAAAGCAGCTCACGATGGCAAGGCATTGGATCGATCCCATGGTCACGGTAAGAAAAGCGTCGCACGATTGCGCGCTTGTTCCGAAATCATTTCAAGCCGCAATCGATTTCAGTGATGGAATGCCGGCGCCGCTTCGTCTAAACTCCGCGCATCGATGGCAAAAAAGCAGGAAAACCACCGGCGGGGCAAAGCTGAGCCCGCGGCCCCCGTCGCCCGGCGCAGGGGGTGTGGAATGCTCCTACTTTTGTGGCCTTTTTATCTCTTCGGTTTTTTTACCCGCTCGTTGGGCCTGCTAGCCAAGATCTTTACCCGCCTGATCGGCTACCCTCTGGTGGCGGGACTCTATCTCGCGCTGATCCTCGCGGTGGTCTACGGGTTCCGGTCGCAGCCATACGATTTGGCAAAAATCCATGCCATGCCGCAGAGGTCGATCATCCGCGACCGCATGGGTGTTGAGATCGCGCGCATCCACGGCGAAAAGCGTTCGATCGTGCCGCTCACGCAAGTTTCGGAATTTTTCCGCAAGGCAATTCTCGCGCGCGAAGACGAGCGGTTTTACCAACACGTCGGAATCGACCCGATCGGCATCGGCCGCGCCGCACTTAAAAACGCGCAGGGCAAGCGCGAGGGCGCCTCGACGATCACGCAGCAATTTGCATCCGATATTTACCAACTCAAGAGCGGTGAAAAACGCGGCGACACGATCCGTCAGATCGACCGCAAGTTGCTTGAGATGGCCCTCGCGTTCCGCCTCGAGGCCGCCTACACCAAAGACGAACTTCTCGAAGCCTACATCAATCAGATCAACTGGGGCCGGCAGATCAAGGGCATCGGCGAGGCCTCACGGATCTACTTCGAGAAACACCCGTCGGAGCTCACGCTTTCGCAGTCTGCCATGCTGGCGGGCATCGTGCGCGGTCCGGATTCCTTCAATCCGTTTCGCTCGATCGAGGCCGCAACGCGCGAGCGCAACACGACGCTCGAGCGCATGGTCGTCGCCGAGGCGATCACCCGCGAGCAGGCGGATGCGGCGAAGCTCGATCCGATCGAGGTGCGGCCGAAGTGGCGGCGTGAAGCGCGTGAGTCGCATGCGATCGATGCGGTCCGCAATGACCTCGAGTTGATTTTGGAAAAACAGAACATCGAGTTGGGCGGATTGGAAATCATCACCACCATCGACTCGCGCATTCAGAAAGTTGGCGAGGAAGCACTCGAGCGAAAGTTACATTCGGTGGAGAAAATCCGCGGCTATCGTCATCCAACGCGCGATGGCTGGCGTAAGTTGCCCGTCGAAAAACGCAAGGAGCCGACTTATCTGCAAGGTGCGGCGGTGGTGGTCGAGAACCGCAGTGGTGCGGTGTTGGCCGTCGTTGGTGGTCGCGATGCCACCGAATCGCGCTTCAACCGTGCCAAGGACGCAAAGCGCCAACTCGGATCGATCTTCAAGCCGTTTGTATATCTTGCCGCCTTCGACAAAGGACTTGATCCCGATACCTCGATCAGCGACGGCCCGATCCAAGCAGGCGAAATCAGGGGCGGCGGCACCTGGCGCCCCGACAACTCCGACGGCACCTTCGGCGGGATGCGGCCGGTTTCTTACGGCCTCATCCGCTCGCGCAACACGATGTCAGTGCGTGTCGGCAATCATGCCGGACTGCGCAAGGTCAAGGAGGTCGCCGGCATGGCGGGCTTCTCGACGCCGATGCCGGAAAGGCCCGCTTCGTTTCTTGGATCATGGGAAGCTTCGCCGTGGGAAGTGGCGACGGCTTACACGATTTTTCCCAACGAGGGCATGCGCTATCGCCCGTATTTGATCGCCGAAATCAAGGATCGCGAAGGCAACGTGCTCTATTCGACGCTGCCGCTTTCCTATCAGTCGGCATCCGCGGATTCGGCCTTCGCCGTGTCGAACATTCTCAAGGAGGTCACCAGCTATGGCACGGCTGCCTCGGTGAAAAGTTTGGGCTTCAGCAAACCTTGCGGCGGCAAGACCGGAACAACCAACGACTTCAAGGATGCGTGGTTTGCAGGCTATTCCTCCGCGCTCACCTGTGCGGTGTGGGTCGGCTTCGACACGCCAAAGAAAACCATTCATGGCGGATTCGGTTCAGTGCTTTCACTGCCGGTGTGGGCGGAAATCATGAAAGCGGCCGATGGCTTTGGTTACAAAGCGGGAGAGTTGCACAACAAGTCCGGACTTGTTGAGGTCGGGCTTTGCCGGCTTTCCGGCAAGCGCGCGACCAGCGGATGCAAGGCGGCGGATACCGTGACGAGGGACTTGCTGCCTGCGGAATCGGTGCCGGAGGAAAATGATTTTTGTCCGATCCACCCGGCGCGTGCAATGGCGGTCGAGGAGGTCGATGCCGCGAATGCCGATGGTGTTGCGCCACGAGCCAAAATTGTCGATGAAGCGCCGATGCGTGCGGAAGTTGTCGAGGAAGATGCAGCTCCGCTGCGCGCGCTGCCGGTGGAAG
>CAIVXP010000317.1 GCA_903909905.1 Akkermansiaceae bacterium | reverse complement strand
TCCAATTTCGGTGAACAAGCGACATCGCCAGCGTTGCATCGAGCGCCGATATCATCCCCCCGTACTCATGGATCTTGTTTTCATTCAGGATGACCCCGTCATTCCCTCGTGAAACGAATCCATGTTCTTCTGATCGAAGATCACATCATCGTTCGAGAAGGGCTTCGTCGTCCGCTTGACGGGACTTGCATCAAGCCCAAACGGCTTGGAGTCATGCCTCCGCCATCGGATTAGTCCACACTTAGTTTCCACACACATTATCCATTGAAAGAACCAATTCCATGTTAACTACTATTGCAATTGTCCTGTTTGTACTTTGGCTCCTTGGCTTGGTGACGAGTTACACCTTGGGGGGATTCATTCACATTCTACTGGTAGCTGCCATCATCATCATCCTGCTTCGCGTGATCCAAGGTCGTCGCGTCATCTAGCTGGAAATTTCTTGGGTGCCTTCGCGACTTTGGTGGTGAATCTTTTCTGATAGAGTCGGCGCCGCAGGGCCGCGTCGCCCTACCGGGATGTGACATTGGCAGGGCGCATGAGCGTCCCGTTGAAGATGTGCTTTTCAGTCGGTGCGCATCAGTTAGGCTGGTCGTGTCGATGGAGTACATGGAGCAGCAAGCGGCGCCGGCCAAGGCAGGCAATGGCAACTGGCGCATTCTTGTGGATGCGTTCAACCGCTACTTCACGCAGGGAGGGCTCACGCATGGGGCAGCGCTCACTTACTACGCGGTTTTTTCGCTCGGTCCCTTGTTGCTGATTGCCACCTCCATCGCTGGATGGTTTTTCGGCGAGGATTCGGCGCGCGGTGAACTTCGCGACAAGCTGGTGGAAACCTTTGGTCACGACACGGCCTTGACCATTGAGGGCTTGCTGGCGGGGGTGCGTGCGCACACGGGTTCGGGCTGGGCTGCGGTGGTTGGCCTCGTCGTTCTGCTTTACTCCGCTTCGAGCGTGATGCGTCAGCTCCGCGAATCGATGAACTTCATTTGGCAAGTGCCGCACCTCAAGGAGGCCACGTGGTGGAAGTGGGTTGAGCACTACTTGATCTCCTTGCTGGGCGTGATCATTGCCGGGTTGCTTCTCATTCTGTCGCTGGTGTCGACGACCACTCTCGCTGCGATGAAAAAATACCTGCCGGAGGGTTTGCCTTACTCGGGCAATGTGCTGCTTGCGGTGGAGTTTGGCCTTACAGTCGTGTTGGTGACCTTGGTGTGCGCGTTGATTTTCAAATTTCTTCCCGATGCGCGTGTGCTTTGGCGTTATGTTTGGCTTGGGGCTTTTGGCACGGCCTTGTTGTTTTCCCTCGGCAAACTTGGCATGGGCCTGTACCTTGGTTGGTTGAGCGCGGGGTCTTTCTACGGCGCGATGTCGTCCTTCATGATCCTGCTTTTCTGGATGTATTATTCCGCGCAGGTGCTCATGCTGGGTGCCTACTTTACCGAGATGACCAGCCGCGCGCGCATGGCGGTGAAGGCTGCGCGTGACGATGCCTAAGTGATCGACGTTCAGTAGTATTTCGGATAGCGGGCCACGCGCGTCAGGTTGTTGTAGATCAGGGCGAGCGCTACGATGATGAGCGCGCCGCTGAGCGTGGGAAACCACAGAAAGCTCCATGACGGGCTGGTCATGAAAATCACAATCGGGTTGCCGCCGGCGGGCGGATGCACGATGCGCAGGCACATCATCGCGGCGATGGCGGTGCCGGTCGCGAGGCCCATTCCCCACCAGCATGGTCCGGTGAAATGCAGGAAAATCAGGCCGATGAGTGCGGTCAGCACATGGCCGCACAAGACATGCCGCGGTTGGGCAAACGGAGCGTCGGGAAATCCAAAGACCATCACGCAGGTGGCGCCGAATGACCCGAGAATGAGAGGCGTGTTGGCGTGGGATGTCAGCCAGCCAAGCAAGGCAATGGCCAGCGAGGCGCCCAATGTGGCGAGAGCGATGACTCGCAATTCCGGTCGTGGCGGGCGCGCCGCCCCATCGCCCTTCATTTTTTCTAACAGCTTCATGAAAGTAAAAAATCGCGGTCACTCCGCATCCGCGCCATCGGATTCAGCCATCATGTTGTTCGGGATTCAGAATGCCGGCTCGATAGGCCTTGGTCACGGCGGCCGCGGCATTCTTCACATTGAGCTTTTCATAAATGTGCCGCACATGTGTCGCGACGGTGGGAATGCTGATGCACAATCGGTCTGAAATTTCCTTTTTCAGGAGGCCTTGGCCGAGCAGCGAGAGTACCTCGATTTCCCGCTGCGATAGCTGGATTTCAGCATCGCGCTTGAGCGGGGTCTTTTTGAGTTTTTTCATGATGTACTGCGCCATTTTTGCGTCGAGGGCCGCCCCGCCACTCATCACGTTGCGGATGCTTTCCGTGATCTGTTCGAGCGGGGCCGACTTCAGCAAATATCCCACGGCACCGGCAGATATGGCCGCCAATACATCCGGCTCGCTGTCGGATTGGGTGAGAACGATGATCTGTGCGCTTGGCAGGCAGGTGTGAAAGTAGGGGATTGCCTCTAGGCCGGTGATGCCTGGTAGGTTCAAGTCCAGCAGGATGACTTCGGGTTTTTGGTTTTGGCTTCGATCTTGCAGATGGCGCAAGGCGCGCTCTGCCGTGCCGAATTTGCTGGTCAGCTCGATGTCTTCTTCGAGCTCGAGTGCGAGGGCGATGCCTTCGCGGTATTCCGGGTGGTCCTCCACCATCATGACGCGGATGGATTTCATGAAAATTGTTGGTTTTCGGCGATGAGCCTCTTGGGCGTGAATGTCAGGGTGATGGAGGCACCGCCGTTGGCGGATTTTCCGGCGATCACTTGGGCTCCGAGCAGTTGGGCGCGGCGCTCGAGCGACGCTGGGACGTGGCTGTTTTCGAAATCCGTCATGCCCCGACCGTTGTCGCTGATGGTCATGCGGATTTCTTTTTCGCTTGCTGTCAGATCGATGCCAAAGCGCGTCGCTCCCGAGTGGCGGCTGATGTTGACAAGGCTCTCCTTGAAAAAAAGAAACAAATCCGCGCGCTGGCGCGGTTGCAGGCGCCTGAGGATCTCGTGTCCTTTGATGGAGATTTCGCGTTCCACATCGGCGAGAATTCGCTCTGCGGCGCGCAGCATGTCATCCGGCAGGTTTTCGTGCAGCCCGCCATCCTGATAAAGGCTGATGCCCTGCCGCACGGCGCTGCTGCTGCGTTCCGCCAGCTCCATGCTGCGGTGCAGCGCGTTCTTGAGTCGCTCGGGCGAATCGATCGCGTTGAGGGCGACATCGCCCAGCAAGCGGATCGTGTGCAAATTGGCTCCCAGTTCGTCGTGCAGATCGGCGGCAAAGCGTTGGCGAATCTCCGCGATTTTGCGATTTTGCAAGTGCCTAGAGACCAGCACGGAGAGACCGAGCCCCGCGGCCAGCAGAGCGGCCAGCCACCCCATCAGCTTCAAATTCGATTCTTGGCGGGCGTAGCGTTGGTTCAATGCATCGACGATGAGCGGGCGCTCGGTTTCGATATCGTGGCGGCGGGCCAACTCCCCGAGCCAGGCCCGCATCGACAGGATGTTGCCATATAGGTTGCGACCGTCGGTGATTGCCTTCAGCTGCCGCGTACGGTCGTTGGGCGAAAAGTTGGCGGTGACGGTTTTGCCAAGTGCCACGTTCCGGCCTTTGGAAAAAATTTCGATTTCGGCAGTGCCGATGGTTGCGATTTTTTCCCTGCCAAAGGGATTTGAGTATGGCTCATCGGCGATCACCATCACATAGCGGCAGTCGGTTTCGCGAAATTTCAGCATGAGGATCGGGCCTATGTCGTAGATGGAGTTGGCGCGGTATTCCGAGAGCAGGACCTGATCCGAAAAATCGGCCGACTTGGCGCCCAGTGCGCGCATGCGCCTCGGGATCCCGTAGTCGATCTCCATGGCCTGCGGAACGGTGTCGCTCAAATCCGTGGAGTGAAAGTGGATCCGGTTGATCGGCTGGATGGTTTCCAAGTCCATCACAATGGTGGGCGCGTCCGACGCGTTGATGCGGCTGATCATTGCGATGCTTTGCTCGCCCCGTGCGGCGGCCATCAGAAACGGCGTGGATCCATCCACAAGAAACCGCTTGGCCCGTGCGCCTGTCGATTCGGATGATGAGGCGCGCACCGGTCGCTGGAGGGCAATGTTTTCCTCGCCCCTGAAGATCAGGATTTCGGCAAGATTGAGTTCGTATTTTCCATCCCAGGCGCGCGGTGAAAGTTCGGTGGCTTCGAGCCGTATCCATGAACCAACACTGCCGGGGCATTCCACCACGAAGGGTGCGACCCGTGGCAGCACTTGGTCGTTTTTTCCAAACGAACCCACCACCTTGCCTTGGGGGTTTCTCGAGCTGCCGGCGATGATGCGAAACTCCACGGGAAATCCATCGGCCCGAAAGCCAAATCGCGCGTCGCGCCGAATCGATGGGACCAGCACGACCTGGTCGAAGCTCTGCTCCTGCCCAAGCTCGATTTGGACCCACTCGGTCGAGTCGCTTTTTGCATGGGTAGCAGAGCGGAAACCGATCGAGCCCACGCTGCTGCGCAAGCTGTAGTTGGCAAGATGCGCGAGTTCGGCATCAAGCGCCGCCAAGTAACTTTCAAGATCGGCGGTGGAATGGTGTGCAAGCCCTTCGCGCGTCACGATGGGCACGCCATAGCTTGTAGCAACCGCGGCCCACGACAGCAGCAGGGGAAGGATCAGTCGCAAATACTTAAACACTTCGATGAATTGATTTTTTTACCAGCGCATGGCGCAACGGACGATAGCCAAAACGCACGCTCTGGCAAGTCGAGGTCACCAACCACAAATGGAATGCCCCCCCAAAAAACCGTCGAATCGAACATCGCATCCACCCATTCGTGACGGCCTCCTCACCGTGGCGGCGCTTTCCAAGCGCCATGCCCATCCTAAACTCTCCCGCCCAAGGCTTTTAGAGCAGTTTGCGAAAAGGTGTAGCCGGTGGAGCGAGAAGATTTTGGCCAGGGCAAGGCGTTGCGACAATGGAGCGGAGCGACATAGCCGACCCGAAGGGTTGCCCGTAAGGGCCGCACCGGCGGGTGCGGGCAAAGTAGATAGACATCCACGACTGAGCGACAACGCAGCCATGGACAAGGATTCCGTTTTTCAAGGTCGGCAAAGCCGCAAATTTACCACGCATAACCCCAAGCACCGGCTACAGATTTGAGCAATATGCTCTAGCCGCGGAATGATGACAAACGGTCTTTGAAAAGAACGAGTTGGGTAAAATCCGCCCAAGTCCGTTCGCTCACCACCTCAGGACGCGCCAGCCACGCCCAAAAAGCGGTCTCGTCTTCCTGTTTATTTTCCATGCTGCTCATTAGAACACCATGCAACCCTTTCGCTCGATATTCCCGCTTCTCCTGTCGATGAAAAATTTTCTCACTTAGCGAAAAAAAATCTAGATAACTTTAATGGGCGTACTAATGTTGACCAATCAGTTTGCATTTGCGCATGCCTCCAAGGCTGGAGTACACCGCAATATGCGAACATTGTTAGTGTCTTAAAAACCACTTCCAAAAACTCCCAAACCCCAAAAACCAAGCCCAATAATTTGACGGCGTCGATCAATACGCATGTAAAATCCAATCCAGTCCGCTTGACGGCTCTGGCATTGGCTCTGCTTGCCGCGCCATTCACCGCTCATAGCCAAAACTACACGGCTTCTTCCAACTCCAGCGCTGGAAACATCACCATCAGCTCGGGCAATCACACCATTTCCGTGGGCAGCAGCGGCGCACGGACTTTAAACAACGCCATCACCCTCAGCGGGGGCACCCTCCAAGGCGGCATCATGGACAATGTCGCTACCGTCAGCGGGCTCAGCGGGGCGGGCAATTCGACCACATATGTGGACGTTAACGGCGTGACCATTATTCTCCGTGGATCCGGGACGGCCAATACGACCGCCAATCTCACCC
>CAIVXP010000316.1 GCA_903909905.1 Akkermansiaceae bacterium | reverse complement strand
GTCCGCATCGAAGCCTATCGCAAAGACAGCAAAGGCGCATGGCGACTGGTGTGTTATGGTTCTCTAGAAATTGATGATAGGGGCTTTTATTATCCTGAGATGCTTCCCGCGGGTACTTATCGCTTCAAATTTGAGAAAGAGGGTTACATCACCAATTACTATGGCAATTCTCTCACTCTGAATAAAGCGAAAGACGTCATCGTTCGAGATGGTGGGCATGTTCGCGGTATTGATGCAGTTTTGCGAAAGGCGAATTCAAAATTACCTCAAAAGATCGGTGCCTTTGCGGTCATCTCGTCGAAGAAGTTCGGCAGCGCGCCGTTTGTGGTGAAGCGGCCTGTAGCGACCAGTAAATTGCCCGTGGTCTTGAAAGTAAAATCAGGCCCGGCCAAAATTAAGGGGAACACAGTAACCCTCACTGGCGTCGGCACAGTGGTGCTGGCCGCCAATCAGGCAGGTAACGCCAATTACTCCGCCGCCAAAGAAGTGACGACTAGCTTCAAGGTCACCAAGTGAGCCTGCTCATCCCTCCCTCACACCAACCCATCTTTCCGCGCTTGTTTCCAGTAGGCGTATTCGGAGCGGTTGAAGTCGATGTACTCGGGTGAGAGGTCGCTGGAGTACATGGTGTAGCTGGCTTCGCCTTGGTTGAGCTGGATGTCGATTTCGAATTCGTTTTCGGCGACGATGGCGCGGAGTTCATTCATCGGCGTGGCGGCTTGGAGGCCGCCGAGGCAGGCGGCTTTGCCGCCGATGTGGATGTCGACGAGTTCTTCGCGGATGCGCGCGCGCGAGTAGCCGACGGCGTGAATGATGCGACCCCAGTTCGGATCGCCGCCGTTCCATGAGGATTTCACAAGTGCCGATTTGCAAACGGCTTCGGCGACCTTTTTCGCATCGAGGTAGGTGCGGGCGCCGGCGACATTGACCGTGACAAATTTCGTGACGCGTTCGCCATCGCGGACGACGGCTTTGGCGAGCTCGAGCATTACCCAGTGCAGCGCTTCGCGAAATTGGCGGCAGCGTTTGCCGTTGCGGCGGATCGGCGGCATGCCCGACGCGCCATTGGCGAGGACCATGACGGTGTCGTTGGTCGACATGTCGCCATCGATGGTGATGCGGTTGAAGCTTTCTTCGACGCATTCCAGCACGGACTTGCGCAGGCATTCGCCGGGCAGGTTGGCATCGGTGGTGATGAAGCAAAGCATCGTCGCCATGCTTGGAGAAATCATGCCCGCGCCTTTCACGCATCCGCCGATGCGGACGCGGTGTTCGCCGAGGTCGAATGAAATGGCCACTTCCTTCGGGCGCGTGTCGCTGGTCATGATCGCAGCCGCGACATCGGGTCCGTTTTTCGGGCCGAGTTTGGAAACGAGTTCTTCCGCGCGCGGCGTGATGCGCGTCATCGGCATTGGCAGGCCGATCACGCCGGTTGAGCAGACGCCGATTTGCGAACGCTTGAGTCCCAGCGGAACAGCGACCGCATCGCACATCGCGTTGGCATCCTCGATGCCTTGCACGCCGGTGCAGGCGTTGGCATTGCCGGAGTTGGCGACGATCGCGCGCAGCTCGC
>CAIVXP010000315.1 GCA_903909905.1 Akkermansiaceae bacterium | reverse complement strand
CGGGCGATCCAGCATCTGCTGCTCGATCCGCTGAGCCTTGATGTGCTCGATGGAAAATTTTCCGATGGCGATGTGATCCGCGCGGAGCTTGATCAAGGTGCGATCGTTTTCACGAAGGCTTGATGATTCATCTGGGCGCAAAAAAACCCGGCCGCTCGAAGGAGCGACCGGGTTTTTTCAAGGAGTCGAATTACTTCGAGGAAGCCGGTGCGGGAGCAGGAGCCGGAGCTGCGCTTGGGCAGCAGGAAGCGGCAAACAGCGATGCAACAGCGGCAACGATAGCGATTTTAACGATTTTCATATTTGGTTGTTCGGTTGTTGTTTCACAACCGGGAATTCCCGGTTGATGTTGCGAACACTAACAGAACTTAACTATCTGGCAAGCACGGAATTTGGGGGCTTGAAATCGGCGAAATGGCCTCAAATTAGCCAAATCCCCTTGCGGAACCACGAAAGGCACGAAGTTGAAGAGGCCAAGGCGACTTACCTCTAACAAGAATTCGGGGGTGGTTTTGATGGGGTATCCCTTCGTGAAATTTCGTGTTTTTCGTGCTTAAAAGCTACTCCTTCAAAGCACCTCGCGGACGAAGGAGGCTTTTTCGAAGATCGCGAAGGCCTCGGGTTCTTCGCCGGTACCGATGAATCTTGGCGGGATGCCGAGCTGGCTCTGAATGGTCACCGCGATGCCACCTTTGCCCGAGCCATCGAGCTTGGTGACGATGAGGCCGTCGAGCGGGCAGGCTTTGTGGAATTCTTTCGCTTGTTGGAGCGCGTTGCTGCCGGTGGTGGCATCGACCACGAGCAGAGTGAGGTGCGGGGCGCTGTCGTCCTGCTTGGCGATGGTGCGGCGGATTTTTCCCAGCTCTTCCATCAGGTTGTGGCGGGTGTGAATGCGGCCGGCGGTGTCGCAGATGAGAAATTGCGTGCCGTTGGCGATCGCCTTTTGATGCGCGTTAAAGCACACCGATGAGGGGTCGGCATTCGGGTTGCCGGCGACCACTGGGATGCCGAGTCGATCGCCCCAGCGTTGGAGTTGCTCGACGGCAGCGGCTCGAAAGGTATCGGCAGCGGCGAGCAGCACCGAGTGTCCGCGCGATTGCAGCCAGCGTGCGAGCTTGGCCGATGAGGTGGTTTTGCCGGTGCCGTTCACGCCGACGACGAGGATCACGAAAGGTTTGCCATCGGGCCTGGGTGTGGGAGCGGGAAAATCCTCGGGCAGCATCTGAGCGAGGTGCTTGCGGGTGGTTTCGACGACATCGTCGGCGGAAATTTCGCGGCCGAGGTCGCGGAGTTCGTCGATGATTTTTGTGCTCGTGTGGATGCCGAGGTCGGCGCTGATCAGGTCGGCCTCGAGTTCTTCCCAATCGATTTCCGCGCGGTTGGCGATCTTGTTGAAGAGGGATTTGAAAAAACCTGCCATGTGCTTGCTGGCGGGGAGCTAAGGGCAAATCGCGCGATGCGGGGAGCATAAAATGTGCGGGAAATCGGCGCGATCGCGGATTTGATCTTTGCGCGGGGCTTTCAATTTCTACTCTTGGAGGGTGCAGAAGATCCGCGTGCTTTCCGACATTCTGGCCAGCCAGGTCGCGGCGGGCGAGGTCGTTGAGCGTCCGGCTTCGGTGGTGAAGGAGCTGGTCGAGAACAGCATCGATGCCGGGGCGGGGGAGATTCGGGTGGATATCGATCAGGGCGGGGTGGCATTGATCCGCGTGACCGATGACGGCTG
>CAIVXP010000314.1 GCA_903909905.1 Akkermansiaceae bacterium | reverse complement strand
TGTGCATGTTAGGCGGCATGGAACCGACCACCGAAAGACTCAGGAATTTCCTGCAATATGTGGCCGTCAAGCTCATCGATGAGCCCGGGCAAGCGCAGCTGAAAGTGGCTGAAATCGCCCCGAAAAAGGTTCGCTTCAAGCTGGTGCTGGCCAAGGCAGATGTCGCGATGCTCATCGGCCGCAATGGGTTCACCGCGTCGGCGATCCGCAATGTGCTCAAGATCGCCGCCGAGCGCGAGGGGGTGCAGGTGAGTTTGCTGATCCACTCTCACGAGGAAGAGGCCGAACTCATGGCGAAGGGTGAAGGGCATTGAGCTCTGGATGATTTTTCAAATTTTGCGATCCTGACCCATGGACAAACCAACCAATGAGTCGGCGGTTTCGTGGTTTGGCATGTCCGTGCGGATGCTAGGACTTCTGTTGGTGAGCGGTCTGGTCGGCTACCTTGCGCAGGGGAAACTGAATCTTGGATTGGTGCCGGCGGTGACGATCGGCTTGTCGATTTTTGGCGTGAGCCTGTTTGCCTTGTTGCAGCTCAAGGGCGCGCCGAAGGAGGTGGGATTCACTTTTGGGCTCAAGTTTCTGAGCGTCACTGCGTACAAGATTTTAAACATCACGCTCGTGTTGTGGCTCGCCAACGACATGGGCTTGAGCAAGGAGAGCGCGCTCGCGCTGATTGCCGGGTGGTCGATCGTGATGTCGCTGATGACGCTGATTGCCGGATCGATCACCGATGCGCTGGGTTTGCGGCGGACGCTTTTGATCGGGGTGGGTTTTTGTGTGGTGACGCGATTGGTGATGGTGGTCGCGACCGAGCCGTGGGTGGCCTTGGTGTGCGGCTTGTTTCCGCTGGCGCTGGGTGAGGCCCTGTGCACGCCGGTGTTGGTGGCGGCCTTGCGGCGCTATTCGCCGCCGAGTCAGCGGTCGGTGGCATTCTCGCTTTTTTATGCGCTGATGAATCTCGGTTTCATGGTCGCGTATTTCATCTTCGATGGCGTGCGCGAATCCATGCAAAGCAGTGGTGGCGTGCATATGCCGCTGATTAATGCCCGCTTGAGCGATTACCGTGTGCTGTTGCTGGTGAGCTTTGCGATCGAGTGTTTGATGTTTCCATTGATTTTGCTGCTTGGGCGCACTGAGAAGGAAATCGAGGCCGATGCGGTACCCAGGACGGTGGCCGGCAGCGTGTTGCATGCGTGCGGTGAAATCGTCGGGCTGTTTGCGGGCTTGGTGAAACAGTCGGGTTTTTACCGTCTGCTGATCTTTCTCTTCATGATCGGATTTTTGAAGGTGGTCTTCAATGTCATGGACTATGTGTTGCCGCCATTTGCCTTGCAGGAGCTTGGGCCTGAGGCGCGGGTTGGCCGATTCAATGCGATCAATGGCATTCTCATTCTGATGCTGGCGCCGGTGGTGGGGGTCTTGACCCGCAAGTATTCCGCGTACTCGATGGTGATCTTGGGTGGTTTCATCACCGCGTGTTCATTTGTCTTCATGGCACTGCCGACCACCGCTTTCCAAGGCATGGCTGATGGCTGGCTGGGAAAGGTCATTGGCAACGGCTACATGGAGCTCAAGGGTGTGGTGCATCCGTACTACATCATGATCGTGCTGTGGCAGGTTTTGTTCTCGGTCGGCGAAGCGTTTTATTCGCCGCGCGTTTACGAGTATGCCGCATCGATCGCGCCGAAGGGTCAGGAGGCATCCTATGCCTCGCTGTCCTATGTGCCTTTGCTCATTGGCAAGCTCATCACCGGCGCGGCATTCGGTGGACTGCTCGCCAAATATTGTCCAGAACAAGGTCCGCGTGATCCCGGCATGATGTGGCTCATCATCGGCCTGATGGTGCTCGTTGCGCCAATGGGTTTGCTGGTCTTCCGCAAGTACATTCGGGTGAAGGAAGAAGGGCGGGAGGGGTGAAAATTGGAAGAAGTTTCAAGTTTCAAGTGTTTAGTTTCAAGAGAAGAAAGTGAAGAAGTGGCTTCTGCTTTGGCCTCTTCTCCCGGTAGGGCGACGCGGCCCGCGGCGCCGACACTTTTAAAGTTTTTAACCGCGAATGAACGGGCATGAAAACGAATGGGAATAGATATTGGAGATTGTATATTGTGGGGAGGAAGAAGTCGCTTCTTCAGGCAGGGACCTTTGTCCCAAAGGTCCGTTATTGAATGCTTGGTTATTGAAGAAGCGACATCTTTAAGAGAGCACCAACGTCTCGCATCATTCATTTCGAATATTTGACCACTGATTTTGCTGATGAACTGATGGAGCGCCCCCGAAAGTTGATCCACTTCTTATGAGAGTTGGGGTTGGTTTTTCGGTTTGTTAGTTTTTAATGAAGGTGGCTTCCTCGCGTCACGATTGGAAATCGGGAGGCTCTTTGCAAGCGCCGATGCGCGAGGGTTGTTCCCAGGCTCCGGGAGCCGAGAATGGGACTGAAACTCGTCGGAGGCGGACGGAGCCTGGGAACAACCCGGTGGGTTCAGGTATGCGACCGCGAACTCAACTGGCGTCAGGTCTCCCAGCGATGAGTGCGGTCGGCGATGATTGTATTTGTCCCGGTGTTCCTCGCCCAGCACTTTGGCTTCTAGCAGGCTCGAAAAGCTTTCCACGTTTAGGAACTCGTCGCGAAAACGCGCGTTGAAGCTTTCACTATAACAGTTCTGCCAAGGTGATCCGGGCTTGATAAATAGGGTTTTGAAACCTTTCTCCGTGATCCAGTCCTTCACCGCTTTGGCGACGAACTCAGGACCGTTGTCCGAACGGATGAACTCCGGGGCTCCGCGTTGCGCGACGAGCTCGTCGAGGATTCCGATCACGTCGCCGCTCGTCATCGAGCGCTCCACCTCCAGCGACAGGCACTCGCGGCTGTACTCATCAAGCACCGGAAGCCATTTGAGCCGACCGCCCGATTCGGTTTGATCGAACACGAAATCATAGCTCCAGACTTGGTTGATCCGCTCGGCCTGCAGGCGCTGCGTGCCGTTTTCCGAATTGCCGAGCCGCCGTTTCTTGCGGGCCTTCGGCGGCACTCGGAGTCCTTCCTTTTTCCAGATCCGGTGGACCCGCTTCAGATTCACATCCCAGCCTTCGCGCACCAGATGGCGCCTTACGCCGCGATACCCGGCGCGA
This sequence comes from Akkermansiaceae bacterium, assembly GCA_903909905.1. Taxonomy (GTDB): domain Bacteria; phylum Verrucomicrobiota; class Verrucomicrobiia; order Verrucomicrobiales; family Akkermansiaceae; genus Luteolibacter. The sequence continues at coordinate 718 of CAIVXP010000314.1, read as the reverse complement.
GTCTCCCGCATGGCAATCCGCCGGATCGCTGCCGTCAGACGTGCGTCGTCCTCTCTGGGCTTCGTCCGATAGCGCTGACTGCTGCGCGCTTGTCCAAGAGTCCGGCAGGCCCGGCGCTCGCTCGCTTTCAGACGCTGGCACACATGCGCCACCACCTCGCGTTTGCGGGCCGGGCCTACCATTTTCCCTCGGCAACCTCCTTCAAGATGGCCATGTCGAGAGCCTGGTCGGCGACCAGTCGTTTGAGGCGGGCGCTCTCCTTTTCAAGTTATTTAAGCCGCTTGAGGGCGTCCTTCTTGACGCCGGAATACTGGCTCTTCCAACGCTGGTAGGTCGCCATGCTCACCGCAATCATACGGCAGGCTTCCTCCACGTTCTTGCCGCCAGCCAAGGCCTCTTCGGCAGTCCGCAGCTTCTTGATGATTTCCTCGGGAGTGTGTCGTTTTCTTTTCATGGGAGTCATTGGCGCTCACGCGCCGGGACTCTCATAACTCATGGACCAGTTTTTGGGGAGCATTCCAATATGACCGGCCCCCACAAAACCATTCCGCGTCCGTTAGGCATCGTTGGCGCGCGGATTGAACGGAATCACTCGCCTTCCACCCCGTAATGAATGAATGAATGAATGAATGACTGACTGCTAGGAAGTTGCTTTTTCACCTAAGGCGGTCTGAGAAGGGGAAAAGGGGGTTGGCTTTGTTGTTTGTGCGGGTCGCTC
>CAIVXP010000313.1 GCA_903909905.1 Akkermansiaceae bacterium | reverse complement strand
TCGATGTGGAAAAGGGCAAGCTCGCGCCCGAGGCGGCGGTGGTCGCGTTTTTTCGCTTCCTCGAGTCGGTTGAGGTGTTCTTCCAAGAGTTCCTTGCTTTCGAAGGCCGTGCCGTAGAGACGCTGAAGTTGGCCCTTTGATTCATCGCCCATGTAGAATGACGACGAGACCGACATCAGCTTCGCGTTCTTGCACTTCGCGGTGAAGCCAACATGCGGACCGGCACAGAGGTCGATGAACTCACCATTTTGGAAACAGGAAATTTCCTCGCCCTCGGGGATCTTGTCGATCAGGTCTAGCTTGAAGCGCGACGGGTTGCCAGGTCGCTCGCTGAGTCCGCCGAGGCGGCCGGATTCTGCCATCGCTTTAGCTTCGTCGCGCGAGATCGTGCGGCGTTCGAACTTCTGGTTTTCCTTGGCGATTTTTTTCATCTCCGCCTCGATTTTTTCGAAATCTTCGGGCGTGAGGCGGTGCTTCATGTCGAAGTCGTAATAGAAGCCATTTTCGATCGGCGGACCGTAGGCAAATTGCGCGTCGGGCCAGATGCGCAAGATTGCGGTGGCCATGACATGCGCGCATGAGTGTCGCAGGCGTTCCAGGTCGGACATCTGCTGGCGTTCGTCGAGTGTCTTGCGTTCGTTCATGCGCCGACAGGGAAACCTTGCGGGCGGCGAATGATCAAGGGAAATGCGGCGGCATGCATGCCGTGATTCGGTATTTTGAGTGCTTTGATGCGCAGCCGGCTTTGAATTTTGGTTTTCGGGATTATCCGCTTGAGCGTCGGGGGTATGGCGGGCAGATTGGGTTTGTTCCCAGCGAGCCATGGTCAGCCCCTCCAACAACACCGTCCACTCCGCCTACGATTCCAAGATCGAGGGCAATGTGATTGTCACCCGCGTCGATGCCGCGATCAATTGGATGCGCAAAAACTCGCTGTGGCCGATGCCGATGGGCTTGGCCTGCTGCGCGATCGAGTTGATGGCCACCGCGTCGAGCCGCTTTGACATTTCGCGCTTCGGCATGGAGGTCATGCGCTTTTCGCCACGCCAGAGCGATGTTCTGATTGTTTCCGGCACGGTGACCTACAAGATGGCGCTCGCGGTGAAACGCATCTGGGATCAGATGCCCGAGCCGAAGTGGTGCCTTGCGATGGGCGCCTGTGCTTCGAGTGGTGGCATGTACCGAAGTTATGCGGTGCTGCAGGGGATCGACCGTTTGATCCCGGTGGATGTCTATGTTTCGGGATGCCCGCCACGGCCAGAGGCCTTGATCGAAGGCCTGATGAAACTGCAAAAGAAAATCGAAGGCGAGGAGTCGACGATGGCTCAGAAGCAGGCCCTGATTGAAGAAATTTCCTGATCTCTCACACGACATGTCAGCAGTACAAGATATCGATCGTTTACGCGGCTGGTTCGCGGAAAAAGTTCTCGGAGTGAATGAATTTCGCGGCGAGCACAGCGTGACTGTGGCGCTGGATTCGATTGCGGCATTTTTGAGTAGATGTCACCGCGATCTCGGGTATGACTTTTTGCTCGATGTTTCCAGTGTTGACCACTTCGGCGATGATCCGCGATTTGAAGTGGTTTACGAATTGGCGACGGTCGATGATTCCAAGCACCTGCGGGTGAAAGTCGCGGTCGGTGAGGATGAGGAAATTCCTTCGGTGGTGGGCATTTGGCCCGGTGCCAATTGGCATGAGCGCGAGATTTGGGACATGATGGGCATCCGTTTTTCGGGTCATCCGAATCTCAAGCGCATCCTCATGTGGGAGGGCTATCCGTTTTTCCCGCTGCGCAAGGACTTCCCCTTGGCGGGTCGCCCTTCGGATATGCCGGATGTCGCCTTCACCGGTGTCGCCCCGCTTGAGGGTGGGCCGTTTGTGACATGCGCCGGCGGTGAGGATCCCGTCGATCGTGAGCCACGCGCGAGATCGGTGGATTGAAAATTTCCATTTCGCACGGAGACTATGGCTTCATGTTCTCCTCGGGCGAAATGATGAATAGCTTGGCCGAAGACTTTCTGCGGCGTTTGAGATTGCCCGCATCCTGGGTGCTTGTGGTGTTGATGTTGCTCGCGCACTTATGGACATTGGTCGAGGTAGGATCCGGCAACGAAGCGGCTTGGTATCAATGGCTCGGCTTGAGCGGCGAGGGGATGAGCGAGTCAAGCTATTGGCAAATTTTTTCGCACGGCTGGCTGCATGCTTCGTGGGGTCACTTGCTGGTGAACGCGGTCTTGATCTGGTTGCTCGGTACGCGCTTGGAATTGATGATGGGCAGTCGGGTTATGCTTGGCGTGACATTTTCGGGCATTGTGGCGGGCGGCGTGGTGCACCTATTGCTGGGCCATGGTTTGCTGGTGGGAATTTCCGGCGGGGCGATGGCATTGCTGCTGTGTCTCGCGTCGCTCTCGCCCGATGCGAGGGTTTTGCCGCTGGGGATTTCGGCAAGAAATCTCGGCCGCGGTGTTCTGATCGGCGAGTTGTTGCTGGCATTGGCAGACCCGGCGCTGGGCATGCTGGGGTTTTCACGGGTCGGCGGCTGGCTTGGTGATCAAGGATTTGCGTCGGTGTTCCAGCTGGGGCACGCCTGTCATTTTGGCGGTGGCTTGGCGGGCATCTGGTGGGCGCGCAAATTGCGTGGTCCGCGTTTTACCCTGAAACAACTTCGGCTCGATCGCGAGAGACGCGAACGAGCCGGAGCTGAATGACTATTGGTGAATGTTCTTAAGGCTGAGGTGTTTGTTCAGCCTCTTGTTCACCGCGCGGTTTGCGTTCCACGCGTTCAGTACGCGGCTGTCTGATTTCGCGGACGCCTTCGGCCATTCGGTCTTGGCGGCCCATGCGATTGCCAACTGAGCTCGGGCGTTCGCCTCCGAAGTTGGGTCTTGCAGCTTGGGTTGCTTGTTGGCCGCCATCAAATGCCGGGCGTGTTGAGCCGAAGCTCGGGCGCGTCTGGGCTTGTGGTTGCGGTGTGTTGATGACCTGTGTGTTGAATGCCGAGGGTCTTGCCTGTTGTTGCTCACGCCATGATTCACGCGAGGGACGTGATTGTTGCTGCTGCTGGAATCCGGGTGCGGGTCGGGTGTAATTTTGTTGCGGGCGCACTTCTTGCTCCGGGCGTTGGAAGAACGAAGGTCTCGTTTCCGGGCGGCTTTGTTGGGTGGCATATTGACCGCGATAGCCTTCCTGAATGTACCCGCCGCGACGATAGGCGGATTCGCGGCTGCGGTAGTTTACGATCGTGATGTTGCTGACCCTGCGTGGCGGTGGGCAATAGCTTGCGCCTGGGCGCCAGCCATGGGGATGGACACAGCCGGCAAAGACAGGCGGACGGTAGCCGACGGGGTAGAATCCGTTCAGGTATGGATCGTAGTAGCAGCGGCGGCGGTAGTTGTAATAGCTGTAGGTGTAGGGGTCATAGCCCCACTCAGGATTGCCGGTGCTGATGTAGACCGAGCTGGAGTATCCGCTTCCTCCGCCGTAATGGCGTGAACTTGAACTGTAACTACCACCATAGGTCGCGCTGACCGAGGTGAAATAGGGATCGTAGTAGCAGGAGGTGAGTGCGGTGGCTGTGAGTAAAACCGCGGTGATTGCACAAAAACAGCTGTTTTTGATCATGGTCATGAGACTACACGATCCCGTGGTTCATTCGAGAAATATTTTGTGAATCTTCGGGTTATCCTTTGGGGAAGGGGGGATTGACAGGGCTTGGGATTTGGTGGTTTGTTGCGTCCCCATGAATGTCCTATCTGTGCCCATTCTCGTGACCGGTGGAGCCGGCTACATCGGTTCCCACACCGTCAGACTTCTGGCCAGCCAAGGGCGGCGGGTGGTGGTGTTGGACAATTTGGTTTTCGGTCATGAAAAGGCCATCGTCGATGATGGCGTCGAGTTGGTGGTGGGCGATGTCGGCGATCAGGATTTGGTGCGCGGGCTTTTCGCCAAGCATCGTTTTGGTGCGGTGGTGCACTTTGCGGCATTCGCTTATGTCGGCGAGTCGGTGACCAATCCGCTAAAGTATTATCAAAACAACACCGCCGAACCGGTGAAACTTCTTCAAGTGATGCAGGAGTTTGGCTGCAAGGTCTTTGTCTTTTCATCGACCTGTGCGACTTACGGTGTGCCCGACAAACTTCCGATCACCGAGAGCAATGCGCAGAATCCGATCAACCCCTACGGTCGCAGCAAGCTGATGGTCGAGTGGATCCTTGCCGACTGCGATCATGCCTGGGGCCTGCGCAGCGCGTGCCTTCGTTACTTCAATGCGAGCGGATGTTCGCCCGACGGGCTCATTGGCGAGGATCACAATCCTGAGACCCATTTGATCCCGCGGGTGATGATGGCGGTGACCGGTGAGATCGATCACATCGAAGTTTTTGGCACCGATTACAACACGCCCGACGGCACCTGCATCCGCGATTACATCCATGTTGAGGATTTGGCCGACGCGCATGCGCGGGCGCTTGATCACTTAGCGGCTGGCGGTGCTTCGGTGCGATGCAACCTCGGAACCGGCGTGGGAGTTTCCGTGAAGGAAATCATTTCGGCCGTCGAAGAGATCACCGGAAAACAAGTGCCGGTGAAGTATGGTCCGCGTCGCGAAGGCGATCCCGACTCATTGGTCGCCGATCCCTCGCTGGCCAAAGAGCTGCTTGGTTGGGTGGCATCGCGTAAGGATGTGCGCGACATGGTGAGATCGGCTTGGGCGTGGATGAGTGCGCCGGGCAAGGGTCGGTTTCCAGCGAACGAGAGGAAATCCTGAGTTTCGCCGCGAGGCGTGTGGCCTCAGCGGATGATGCCTTCGGCAGTTTCCTGCTTGAGTCGCAGTTGGCCGCAGGCCGCGTCGATATCGTGGCCTTTTTCGAGGCGCAGGGTGGCTTGAACGCCGGCGTTTTTGAGAATGTCGCGAAATGCGCGGCATTTTTTGTCGTTGGGGCGTTTCCACTCGAGGCCTTCGACCGTGTTGTATGGGATCAGGTTGACCTTCGCGTGGAGGCGGCGTGCCACGCGGGCGAGGATGGCGGCTTGCTCGAGTGAGTCGTTGATGTTCTCGATGAGGATGTATTCGAGCGTGAGTTTTTGGTTTTTGCGTGAGTTCCAATAATCGAGCGCGTCGAAGAGTTCGGCGAGCGGCCATTTGCGGTTCACCGGCATGATTTGCTGGCGGATTTCGTCGGTGGCGCCGTGGAGGGAAATCGCGAGGCGGATTTGCTGCGGGTGTTCGGCGAGTTGGCGGATTTGCGGGACGAGGCCGGAGGTGGAAATCGTCAGGTGGCGTGCGCCGAGGTGGAGGGTTTTTTCGTTGGTGATCAGGTTGATCGCTGCAAGCAGGTTGTTGATGTTGGCGAGTGGTTCGCCCATGCCCATGAAGACGATGTTGTCGACGCGTTCGTTGGAAAGTTGTTCGGCAGCGAGGACTTGTCCGGCGATCTCCGAGGCATCGAGGTTGCGGGTGAATCCGGCGAGGCCCGAGGCGCAGAACTTGCAGCCGTAAGCGCATCCGACTTGCGATGAAACACAGAGCGTGCGCCGATCGGAGGCGCCGCCGTAGAGCGCGGGGTTGGCGGGGATCAAGACGCTTTCGACATAGCGTCCGTCGTGGAGCTTGAAGAGAAACTTGCGTGTGGTGTCGGCCGAGCCTTGGGTGTGCGTGTGAGTGAGTGATGCGAGCCGGAATGAACTCGCAAGTTTCGCGCGCAGAGTTGCGGGCAGGTTGCTCATTGCGTCGATCGAATCAGCCTTCTTTTTCCACATCCAATCGAGGATCTGGTTTGCGCGAAATGCCGGCTCACCTTGCTCTTTGAGCCATGAGGTGAGTTCATCGTGCGAGAGGCCGGTGAGCGAGGGGAGCATCGGGTAGCGTGCTGTTAGAGCGCCGAGCGGAGGTCGGAGGCTGCGTTTTTCGGGTTGGGTGATGGTTCCTGGACGAAGGAGAAATCATCGCTGGGTTCGAGAGGTTTTGTCGCGTCGTTCGGTGATGCGATGGTCGCGTGCGGTTGATGATCGATCAGTTCGGGGCTAGCGATGGTGGCATCGGGTGCGACTGCTTGGAGTTCTTCAAATTTCCGGGCGGTGACCAGCACGCGTGATTCGAGCGAGCGCACGGCGGAGTTGTAATTTTCCACGGCATGGCCCAGCGAGCGTCCGAGTTTCACGAAGTGCTCGGCGAGCTTGCCCAGGCGTTCGTGGAGGGTGCGTCCGAGTTTGGAAATTTCGCGCGCGTTTTCGGCGAGTGCTTCCTGGCGCCAGCCGTAGGCGACAGCGCGAAGCAGGGCGATGAGCGTGGTGGGCGTGGCAAGGATCACGCTTTTTTCCACGCCGTGTTCGATGAGGCCGGGGTCGTGTTGGAGAGCGGCGGAGAAGAAGGATTCGCTGGGGAGGAAAAGCACGGTGAACTCCGGTGCGTGAGCGAATTGATTGGTGTAATTTTTCGACGCGAGTTGCTGGATGTGCACGCGCACTTGGGCCGAGTGGCGGCGCAGGGCCTCATCGCGAATCGTGTCGTCCGCCGCTTGAATCGCATCGAGGTAGGCCTCCATCGGGGTTTTCGAATCGACCACGATCGTCTTGCCGCCGGGCAGGTGGACGATGAGGTCGGGTCGGAGTTTTTTGCCTTCGTCGGTGGTAGTCGTGTGTTGGGTTTCGAAATCGCAGTGTTCCTGCATGCCGGCGAGTTCGACCACGCGGCGGAGTTGGATTTCGCCCCACTGCCCGCGGCCGGCGGGTTGGCGCAGTGCTTTGACGAGTGAGGAGGTTTCGCTTTGGAGTTTTTGGTTGCCCTCGTTGAGGTGGCGGATTTGCTCCTTGAGTTCCGAGTAGGCTCCTTCGCGGGCTTTTTCGATTTCGCCGATGCGTGATTCGAATTTCCCGAGGGATTCGGCGACTGGCTTGACCAAGCCCTCGATGGCGACCTTGCGTTTTTCGAGTTCGCCGCGGGCTTCTTCGCTTTGCGATGAGAGCGAGGCCTTGGCGAGTTGGAGAAATTGTTCGGAGCTCGTCTTGAGAGCATCGGCCGAGAGCGCCTTGAACGTATCGGAGAGTTTTGCTTCCGAGCGTTCGAGCAGGGCCTGCTTTTCGTGGGCGGCTTTGATTTCCGCATCGAGTTGGGCTTGGATTTTTGAAAGCTCGTTGCGGAAATCCTGCGCTTGTTTTTCGTGCGAGTTGGCCTCGGCGATGCATTGCGCGAGGCGTGAATCCAGTTCGCTGGCGCGGCGTTGTTCGGCGCTGAGTCGCTCGTTAGCGGCGGTGATTTGGCGTGATGCCAAGAGGTGGGAGATGAGCCAGCCGAGCAGGCATCCCGCGATCGCGAGGACGGCGTGTGGCAGGTAGTTGGCGATTTCGGGTGGCATGATGGCGGATTTCGCTTGCGGGCGCGGGCAAGCTCGGTTTCGTAGGGGGCGTCCGGGGACCATTTCTAGCTAACCGTTTCCCCGCACAAAGCAACGAAAACCGATCATTCATCATGCCACACACACTGCCCGAACTCGGATACGCCTATGACGCCCTCGAACCTCACATCGATGCCCGCACGATGGAGATTCACCACAGCAAGCATCATCAGGCCTACATCACCAATTTGAACAACGCCATCGCCGGCAAGCCGGAGCTTGAAGACAAGTGGATCTGCAAGCTCATCGGCGATCTCGCATCCGTGCCGGAAGACATCCGCATGGTCGTGCGGAACAATGGCGGCGGTCATTGGAATCACAGCTTTTTCTGGAAGGTCATCGCGCCGGGTGGTGCCAAGGCACCTTCGGGTGATCTCGCTGCCGCGATCGACAAGGCATTTGGATCCTTCGATGCGTTCAAGGAAGCCTTCGCGAAGGCCGGTGCCACGCGCTTCGGATCCGGCTGGGCATGGCTCGTGAAAAAATCCGATGGCTCGCTCGCCGTTTGCTCGACCCCGAATCAGGACTGCCCGCTGATGGGTGAACCGGTTGCCGGTTGCTCCGGTGAGCCGCTGCTCGGTCTGGATGTTTGGGAGCACGCTTACTACCTCCACTATCAAAACCGCAGGCCGGATTATATCGGTGCCTTCTGGAATGTGGTGAACTGGGATGTGGTCGCCGCAAACTTTGCGGGTTGATCCTGTTTCAAACTCAAACAAAAGCGGCTACGGGGGATGCCCTGCAGCCGCTTTTTTTGTGAGGGTGAATTTACCAACTCACCTTTGCGCGGAAGACACCGGTTAGGCCCGGTTCGTTTTGGCCGGAGCCGTGGATGCGATAGTCTTCGTCGGTGAGGTTTTCTGCGCCGCAGCTGAGGTCGAGGTGTTCGTTGACCTTCCATCCGGCATAGAGCGATGCGACAACATAGCCGGGCGTGCCGTTGGTGGGTATGCGTTCTTTGTCGGCTGCTTGGTCAGCATCGCTGGTGCGGTCTTCGGTTTCAG
>CAIVXP010000312.1 GCA_903909905.1 Akkermansiaceae bacterium | reverse complement strand
CGTTGCGGGTTTCAGTTCATGCCCGGCACGTCGCACCTTTCCCGCCTCACACATTTCCGCCGCCACACCGCGCGTTTTGAAAAACCGCACAGCCCACAGCCACTTATCGGCCCTGACGCTTTCTGACATATCAATCCCCGCTCTTGAGCACCTTGATGAAGGCATCTTGCGGGATGTTGACCTTGCCAAACATCTTCATCTTCTTTTTGCCCTCTTTTTGCTTTTCGAGAAGTTTGCGTTTGCGGGTGATGTCGCCGCCGTAGCATTTCGCGGTCACATTCTTGCGCATCGCCGAGATCGATTCGCGTGCGACAATTTTTCCGCCGACCGCAGCCTGGATCGCGACGACGAAGAGGTGCGATGGGATCACTTCCTTGAGCCGCATCGCCAGCGCGCGGCCGTAGGACTCGGCCTTGTCGCGGTGGACGATCGTCGAGAATGCCTCGACCGGATCACCGGCGATGAGCATGTCCATCTTGACCATCTTCGCGGCGCGATAGCCTGAGTGCTCGTAATCCATCGAGCCATAGCCACGGGTCATCGACTTGAGCTTGTCGTTGAAGTCGACGAGGATTTCCGCCAGCGGCAGCACACAGGAAAGCATCACGCGCATGTCGTCGATGGTTTCGGTGTTGGTGACATCGCCGCGTTTTTCGAGCACGAGCTGCATCATGTCGCCGATGTATTCGCCGGGCACCATGATGTAGACATTGACGACTGGCTCGCGGATTTCCTGAATCGTCTGGGTCTCGGGGAAAAGTGTCGGGTTATCAACGATCAGCTCGGTGCCATCGGTGAGCGTGACCTGATAAATGACCGACGGGTAAGTCGAGATCACATCCATGTCGAACTCGCGACGCAGGCGTTCTTGGATGATCTCCATGTGCAACAGCCCAAGGAAACCGCAGCGGAAACCGAAGCCGAGTGCGGTCGAGCTTTCCTGCTGATAAGTGAACGCCGGATCGTTGATTTGCAGCTTACCCATGGCCGTCTTGAGCGCCTCGTAGTCCGAAGAATCGACCGGATAAATCCCCGAGAAAACCATTGGCTGGATTTCCTTGTAGCCCGGCAGGGCCTCCGGGCAGGGGTGCGTCGAATCGGTCATCGTGTCGCCGATCTTCACTTCGCTGGCGGACTTCATGTTGGCGATGACATAGCCGACATCGCCGGGCACCAGCTTGTCGCGCGCGCTCATCTTGGGCGTGAAGAAGCCGACTTCCTTGACCTCGTAAACCTTGTCGGTCGCAAAGAGCCTCACGCGCTGACCTTTTTTCACCGTGCCGGAAAACACACGCACATAAGAAACCACGCCGCGGTAGGTGTCGTAGAGCGAATCGAACACCGAACAACGCAGCAGACCATCGGGATTATCCTTTGGCGCCGGAACGCGCGCGACAATGGCCTCAAGGATATCGTCGATGCCGATGCCACCTTTGGCCGATGCAGGAATGCAATCCTCCGCCGGAATGCACAGGATGTCCTCGAGTTGCTTTTTGCACTTTGGCACATCGGCCGCGGGGAGGTCGATCTTGTTGAGGACCGGGATGATGGTGAGCTTTTGTTCCGTCGCGAGATGCAGATTGGCGACGGTCTGCGCCTCGACGCCTTGGGCTGCATCGACCATCAGAATCGCGCCCTCGCAAGCCGCAAGCGAACGCGAAACTTCATAGGAGAAATCCACATGGCCCGGCGTGTCGAGCAGGTTGAGTTTGTAAGTTTTTCCGTCCTTCGCCTTGTACTCCATCGCCACCGGATGGGACTTGATGGTGATGCCCTTCTCGCGCTCGAGATCCATCGCATCGAGCAGCTGATCCTGTTTTTCACGATGTGTGATCGTGCTGGTCGCTTCCATGAGGCGGTCGGAAAGCGTGGTCTTGCCGTGATCGATGTGGGCGATGATCGAAAAATTACGGGTCAACTCGGTGGACATGGCAGAAAAATGGATGCGGCGACGCGCGGCGAGAGAATGCAGGAATCCGCCGACATGGCACGAAAAATCCGGGCCGCAGCGGCATGCGTTCACGCTACGCAGGGCCGCTAATGCAAAATTCTCGCAATGAGGCGGATTTTCGCTAGTTTTCTCGACATGGACGAACGGATCGCCAGCGACGCGCGCTTTGCCAATTTGGCGAAAGTGAGGCAGGCGCGTCGGATGACCGAGGAGGAACGGGTATTGGCTGGCCCCCGGCTTTTCGCCGGAGTATGCGAACGCATGAAAGAAGGGCTCAGAGATGAAGAGCCAGATGCGAAGGAAGATGAAATTCACCGTCTCTTACTCAAAAGATTAGCCCGTCTTGCCAAACTGGATCGCCCCATGCGTTCAAGCCCATGAAAAACGGTGAGGAAGCAGTCATATTGCTTTTGGAAGCATTCAACCGACTCGGATTGGAATACATGGTCGTCGGCTCGTTTTCCTCAAACCGCTACGGAGTGCCCCGTGCCACAAAAGATGCGGATATTGTTTTGCGCATTGTGGCCGCGGAAAGGGAGAGGTTGTTTGCTGTTCTTCCAAAATCTTTCAAAATAGATCCACAAGTCAGTTTCGAGATGGTGACAGGCACCTGGCGCCAGATCATCACGATTCCCACCATCCCATTCACTATCGAACTTTTCGAGCTTAGCGACGACCCTCACGACCAAAGCCGATTTGCCCGCAGAAACAAACTCACCTTCTTGTCGCAGGATGCGTGGCTTCCAACCCCAGAGGATGTGATTGTGCAAAAGCTTCGTTGGTGCAAGGGGGCGAAGCGATCCAAAGACTTTGATGACACCGTGGCCGTAATCGCCGTGCAAGGCTTGAAAAAACTCGATATGCCCTACATCGAGCGCTGGTGCAGCGAACATGGCACCCTTGACGTGCTGGCCGAAGCGATCGCGGAAGCCGCGCCTGCATGGGAAGACGATGATTCCATTTAAATATCCCCTCATGCACGATCGCCAAGGCCCATTGCTCGTCATCTCTCCCGTTCGTTGGGATGAGGCGTGTTTTTCGGTGCCATCAGTGAGTGCATTGATTGCTGCCGGGCTTGATCCGCTTGTTCTCTGCGCCGAGGAAATGCGCGAATTTTGGCAAAGCATACCGGGGCTCGAGGTCATGACCCACGAGCCAAAGGCCAAAGCCAAGTCGATTACCGCAGATCTTTTTGCGAAAAATTTTCACAGCGCATTGATGTGGGAGGACTCCGCCGCAGCCGATGCCACTCGCCTCGCCAAGATTGGCAATCGCATCGGACCAGCGATCAAGTCGCTGAAAAAAATTCTCACGCAAGCGATCACGATCGACGAAGCGGCGACGGATCATCGCGTGCGATTTTATCTTCAGACTACGATGCAAATGGGCGTGGAAAGTTATCTGCCGGAATTTTTCGCGCCGCTGGTCCCGCCCGCCGCATCACGCGGCGATCAAATTTTGCTGTGCCCGGACTCCGACTTTGGCAGCAGCCACGAGTGGCGGCACGATCGTTGGTTGGCGATCGCACGAGACCTCATCGATGCTGGCGAGAAGCTTCTGTTGATCCGCACCAACACCGGGCGGCAACTGGCTTCGCGAATGGCGGAGGCATTGGGCGATGCGATCGAATGCAAAGACATTGCAGCTGCGCACGAGCTGTTTCCATTGTTCATGAATCATCGATTCTTCATCGGCACCGATGGATCCATGCCGCATCTCGCATCGCACTTTGGCGCGACCTGCATTGTGCTTTTTGGACCGAATGATCCCCAATGGAAACGTCCGCTGGGCAAGCGCCACACGGTGTTGCGTCACCATGTCGAGTGCGCGCCCTGCCTGCTGGCAAAGTGCCCGCTCGATCTGCGCTGCCAGAACGAATTGGTAACCGCACGCGTGGCGGAAGCGATTCGCGACGCGATCGACGCAACGAAATAATCAAGGCGCGACGGCCAGACGCTCGGGGCTTGTGTCGCGCTCAAAAAGGAATCCGTTTTCCTTGTAGGTCTTGAGGCGGAAATGCGTTGCAGTCGAAAGCACGCCTTCGAGCGAACTGAGTTTTTCAGAAACGAAACTGGCAACATCGCGGAGATCGTTGCCCTCGACGACCACCATCAGATCGTAGCCACCACTTGCCAGGTAACACGAAACCACCTGATCGAAGCGCGCAATGCGCATGGCCAGACGATCGAAACCGCCACCTCGTTCGGGCGTGACCTTTACTTCGATGAATGCCGAGACCGCCGTGTCGCCAGCCGACTCGGGATCGATCACCGCATGGTAACCGAGAATCGTACCGTCCTTTTCCCAGGACGCCACACGCTTGGCTACTGCCTCTTTGTCGAGCGAAAGCAAATCGGCCAGTTCCTGATGAGTGAAACGGGCTTTGCGGCGGAGCAATTCAAGCAAGGGATCGGTGGACATGGCTCTGTGGAGTTGGGTGATCTGTGCCCTTTCACATCAGGGAACACAGGCACATTGCATAATTACACGGATGAGTGGAAACCGAAAACTTCGCGATTTTTTCAATCGGACCGGACGCCATGTCGATCAATCCAGCGTGTCGCGCAGGCGCTGGATTAGGGCTGAATCCTCGTCGCGGCCCACACGGCACAGCACCTCGGTGAGTTCGTCGAGCCAATGGCATAACAGGCTCCCGGGCGCGACACTCCCCCGCAAGCGCTCGCGACCTTCGCGCGTGATCTCAGCATCGACCAGCAGGGCCGATTGCAAATGAATCTGGCCGCCATCGACACAATCGACGATTAGGGAATGCCCCTCCTCATGAATCCGGCAGAGAAAACGCCCAGGATAATCGACGATCTCGACATCGAACTCCATGCGATGGCCGACGAGCAAAAAAATCATGCAGAGGCCTAGCGAGTGGGAATGGCCTTCGGCCAAGACACATGCGAGATCGAGGTTTTTCGGATCCGCTTCTCCGTCATCGTCCGCGACGAAGCGCTCGTTGCCGAAAAGAAAATTTCCCAGATCGCAGGGCGAGACGACCGGATGCTCCCATGCCTCCTCGGCTAACAAATCCAGCGCGTCGGAAAGCGACTGACGCATCGTGATGCCGTCGTGCAGGAAATCGGAGATCAGCCGCAGCATCGACTCCAGCGCCTCCCAATCCTCAGTCAGCCCCGCCGCCCCGCCGCTTGGCACCGACCACTCGCGCTCGAGCATTTCGCGACGGGCCGATCCGAGCATTTCGCTGAGAACGGATTTTTCCTTGGGTGATAGTTGATGCGGCACCGAGGCAAGCCAATCACTCAAATCACCGCCACACAAAGCGAGGCGTTGCGTCACCCGCTCGCGGACTTCGGGCGTGTCGTCATCAAGCAAACGCAGCAAAGCCACAAGCTCCTCCGAAGTCGGCGGATCATTTGCATCAACGGCGCTGCGGGTCACGGACATGAATGAATGTTCAACGCCAAATAAAACCGCAGGCACATGCAGGCCGCAAGGAAAACCACGATAGGCGTGATGGGCGAACTTTGGGGCAAAAGCCCTTGTCGCTGGAGCAGAACAAATGGTGCGCGATACTGGGTTCGAACCAGTGACCCCCTCCGTGTCAGGGAGGTGCTCTACCACTGAGCTAACCGCGCTAGATTTGTCGTCCGGGGCGGTGAATGTATGACCGTGGCCGCGGCGTTGGCAACCTCTTTTATCAATCGCGCAGCACAAATGGGCGACCTTGTTGAAATGTCATTGCTTGCGATTCTCAAAAAAAGAGGCGGGAGATCCGCAGATCTCCCGCCGTTGACAATTCGTCATCCCTGAATCGCGGGTGGTCGCCCATGAGGCACGACCACTCCGGCGATTCGATTGGACGATTGGATTACTTTTTCTTGGCAGCCTTCTTGGTGGCTTTCTTCGCAGCCTTTTTGGCTGGTGCCTTCTTGGCTACTTTCTTAGCGGCCTTCTTGGCAGATGCCTTTTTAGCTGGGGCCTTCTTAGCTGCCTTTTTGGCGGCTTTCTTGGCCGGAGCCTTCTTGGCAACCGTCTTCTTCACCGCTTTTTTCGCTGCCTTTTTGGCGCTTTTGGCGACTTTCTTCTTCACCGCTTTCTTAGCAGCTTTCTTGGCCGGAGCCTTCTTCACTGCTTTCTTGGCGGGGGCTTTTGCCGCTTTTTTGGCTGCCTTTTTAGCCGGAGCTTTCTTGGCAACTTTCTTTACGGCCTTCTTCGCGGGCTTGGCCGCGACCTTTTTCTTTGCTGTTTTTTTTGCAGCCATGGTTTTGTGTCGTTGGAGTTCGCGTTCTATGTTTGTTTTCTCTTCCGGCGTTAATGTACCGGCGGAGAGTATCGCGAGGAGCGCCTCACCGAGGCGTCCTCCAAAAGCGTTGGTGAGGAAATCGTGGGTCGCGCGCTGCACGATCACTTCCTGCGAGTAAGCGGCTTGGTAAACATGCGCCCTGCCGATGCGGGCGCGCTTCACCAGGTTCTTGCGCTCCAGATTTTGCATCACGCTCAACACCGTGGTGTAAGCGCGATCCTTGCCATCGGGCAGAGTTTCGTGGATCGCGGCAACCGTCGACGGACCCTCGTGCCACAAAACCGAAAGGGCTTGTAGCTCAAGATTGGATGGGTGTGACAATCTCGCCATGTGTTTGCAACCTTGTTGCTAGTGGTAATAAAACTAACATTTAAGAAATCGGTCAAGTTAAAATGTACAGATTTTTAAGAAAAGTTTACGAGCCCGATTTTGACCTCAAGCACGCGAAATTACGATGAGGATCGTAGATTCAAAACAAGGGCGCGCGCATTGATGATCTCACATCAATCGAAAACAAACTCGTTGTCGCGCGCGAAGCGATGAGACGCGCGAGCTTCATCGCGCACGCAAAAAGAAACATGATGATCGCACAAAGCGACAGCGAACGCAGAGTGATCGAGTGAATGAAATCCTCAACGCGTGATCACTGCATCGATGAAAAATTCATCCGCAAATCATGCGCCTCGGATGACTGCGGATCATCGCCATTTCAATTCACGATCCAATCCGCGGGCGCATGGGCAGGCATGCGAATGCCTCAGACGCCCATTTCCCGGATGCCTCGCGGAGGCTGGATTTATCGGGGTGGGATGACCATCTTGCGGCCAAGAATGACCACATCATTGGTCATGCGGTTGGCCTGGCGTATCGATGCGGCGGGGATATTGTACTTCGAGCTGATGCCCGAAAGCGTGTCGCCTGCCACGACGGTGTGGATGGTGGCTGCGCCGTATGGGGTGGATGGTGGAGATGGCGGCGTCATCGTCGTGCCAGGCTCGGGTGCGCTAGATGGAATGGGTGCAGCAGGTACGGTGTTGGATGCCGTGGGGCTGATCGCGCTGTCTTCGTAAGCGGCGGGCGCATCGTAAACGGTACTGGCCGGATCGGTGACGCTGGTGGCCGCTTGGTCCGTGGTGGCGTAGGAACTCGTAGGGGTGTCGTAGATGTCGGCGCGACGCGAACCACAGGAAACGAGCGTGGCGGCAAAGAGCGCGGGAGTGAGAATGCGGATCGGAATCATGGGGTTAGCGGGTGTTTGGAGCTGGATGCGGGAGCTTTGCCGCACAAGTTTGAAACGCCACAAGGTGGCTGGTTTATTCAAATAGATTTCGGGCGGAAACGGAAAAAGTGTTCGGCGGCTTCGTTGGTATGACGCGCAAGTTCGTCGGGCGATTCACCGCGCAGCGTGGCTGCCTTCTCGGCCACATGACG